>JADFGE010000201.1 GCA_022567855.1 Planctomycetota bacterium
CAGCTAATCTCGTTGACGAAACGCGAACACAACTGGCGACGGTTGAGGCGGACCTCGGCGCCGCCGAGAAGGCCATAGAGGCACTATGAGATCGAAGCGCGCTCACCAACCCGCAACAGCGATCGCCTTGATGATGCTTAGTCTGCTGTTGGTCTTGCCCTTGGGATGTGTGACCCGTTCGAGTACAACGCCGAACCACGTTGCCCCCGCCGCCTCGACGCAGCCTGGGCAAATGTCCGAGGCCAACGCCCCGATTCCCGTGGAGCGCATCGCGTGGCGATTTGCCGGAGCGGACGGACAAATCATCACCACCCCCCATTATCAGCTCTACATTACGCTGGACGATCCGAAGGTGATCGACCGCCTCCTCGTGTTCGCCGAGCGCGGCCTGACGCACTACACCTCGGCGCTGGCGGACCTTCCCATGCCTGCCGGTCGCCTCGAAACATACCTGTTTCAGAACCGCGAGCAATGGGAGGCAAAGACGCGCCAACTGCTCCCCACGCAGGCCCCGACATTCCTGAACCTCGGCCGGGGCGGGTTCACGACGCGCGGCCGATCGGTGCTGTACTACATCGACCGCCATGGTCGGACCCGAGACACGTTCGCCATTCTCGCGCACGAAGGCTGGCACCAGTACGCGCAGACGACGTTTCGCCGTCAGCTTCCCGTCTGGCTGGAGGAAGGGATCGCCACCTATATGGAAGGATACCTCACCGACCCGGACGGGCGGGTCGAGTTTCGGCCGTGGGCGAATCGCGAGCGCTACCGCACGCTGCGCCACGCGGTGCGTACGGAAACACTTATCCCGCTCGATGAAGTGATCACGCGCACCCCCCAGTCCTTTCTGAAGGTTTCCAAGGATCAGTTGCTGATCTATTACGCACAGGTCTGGACTCTGGTTCACTTTCTCCATGAGGGCCTCGGTGGACAGTATCGATCGAGGCTGATTCAACTTCTCACGGATGCCGCGCAGGGTCGGGTCGCCGCAAAACGCTCGCCGCTCAACGAATCAACCGAGGGTCGGCGCCGCACCGGCACGCTGCAATCTCGATTAGCCTCCATTTTGGTCAAGCAGTACTTCGACGCTGAATTCGACATGTTCGAGCAGCAATACACCGAGTTCGTTCACCAGGTCGTAGCGCCCGGCGGATACGATCGAATTGCTGAAGGTCGCAGCCCGCTGGTTGAGCGCACTTCCCAAAACGAACACTGAACTCGTGCCACCGGTCGGTTGGGGGCGCTACGAGAGGCGGTCCGGCATCGATGTTGATCGGGGTCCTTTCAGATTCGCACGGAGGAGCCGACACGACCGCACGAGCCGTGCGCGCGCTCCTCGACCACGGCGCGCAGATGCTGATTCATCTCGGCGATCTCGAAGCCGAGGCCGTGATCGACGAACTCGTGGGGCACAACGCGCGGATCGTCTTTGGGAACTGCGACTGGGACGAGCAGGCCCTGGCGCACTATGCAGAACTGGTCGGCGTCCGTGTCGATCATCCACTGGGACTGGTCGAAGTTGACGGCAAACGGATCGCCTTCACGCACGGTCACCTGGCCCGGGTGATGCAAGATGCGATCAATGACGGCGTCGATTACCTCTTTTACGGCCACACGCACGCCGTCTCTGACGAGCGCTGCGGCTGTACCCGGCTCATCAACCCCGGGGCACTGTTCCGAGCGCCGCGGTATACTGCGGCACTGTTGGATCCCGCGGCGGATCACCTGAGGATCATCGAGGTTCCGAAAGGGCCGACCGGGTAGCACCATGAACGCTCAGACCACGCCGGATTTCAATCTCGACGACATCCTGGTACGACCAGCCGAGGAAGAGGACTATTCAGCGGTGCGCGAACTGTTCAGGGCCGGCCTGCACGAGGGGTTGGTTCCCGACAACGATACCGGTGCTGACATCGAGACGCTGCACGAGGCCTACTTCTCAGACGACGGACAGAGCAACTTCTGGGTCGCACGGTACGACGACAACGTCGTGGGAATGATCGGGGTCCAGAAGACGTCGCAGGACACCGCCGAGATTCGCCGACTCCGCGTGCGCGAGGGGCATCGCCGCCACGGTGTCGGCACCAAGCTCGTGGAGCAGGCCTTGACTTTCTGCCGGCATCACGAATACCTCAAGATCATCCTCGATGTGCGCATCGAGCGCGGACCCGCCATCGCGCTGTTCGAGAAGTTCGGCTTCCAGCTCGCGCGCAGCCGCGAAGTTGGGGGACGCAAGATGCTCGATTTCTACTTCGACCTCTACCGCGACCCGAGCGCGTAGCCGTCACCGAACGCGCAACGACACACGATCCACGGAACTTTCTCGAACAACAGAGCAAGCCCCGCACCAAAGTACGGGGCTTGCATGAACCGGGGGCGTTGACCCGGTGCTGTGGGGGCTTAAACAATCTGAGCAGATTGAATCAACTCACAGGGGAAACTCAAACCTCGTCGTCATCAAGTTCCTCAGCTTCTTGGACCAGCTTGTCGAGCAGTCGCTTGAGTTCTTCGAGACGTTCGTTCAATGCCTTGACGCGCCGATCATCGTTGTCGTCATGCCTTAGTTCTAGGCGGAGCTTGAGTCCATCTTCACCGTGAAGTCGTTCGCGAAGAGCTCCGGGCAAGTGATCCATGAGCCGCTGGTGGAGTTTCTCCGCCGCGTCATCGCCGAGTTGCTTATGAAGCTGTTCCAGCAGTCCCTTGTTCAGGTGCAGATTGAGCTTGCCCCCTTCCAGCTCCGGAAGTCTGAACAAGTGACCTCGTTGCGGGTCGATCAGCAGCTTCCGCCATTCTTTGGAGTCAGGTTGGAACCTGAACCCAAAGCCTTCACCTTCGCGATCGAAGGGGATCATAAACATGCCGCCTTCACCGAGCTGCAAACCGTGAAGCTGCTCGGCGCTGTACGCTTGCAGCTGAACGTTGACTTTACGCTTCTTGCCTTCGTGGATAATCGTCAACGTAATTTCGTCGCCGGGCTCCTGGTCGGACAAGACCTCGCGAATACCCTTCTGATCGGCGGGCGTGTCGCCGTTGATCGCCACGATGATGTCGTACTTCTCAAGGCCCGCCTCATCAGCGGCAAGACCTTCGTAGATCTGGCTGATCATCGTTGCCGAGTCAGGATCAAGCCGCAAGTGGATCTCCAGCGCCTCGCCGGGCGGCGCCAACTGTATGCCAAGCATTACCTTGGGGTGCTCAAAAATGCTGCCGTCAAACGCAACGTCAGTGTCGAAGAAAAGTCGCATTGAATCAGCGATCACTTCCATTCCATCGGCATTATGGAACCGCATCACCCACGGCATGATCCTGTGTTCATCATTGTCGCCAATCCAAATGTTCCCAAACGCTATCTCCTTGCCGTCTTCGTCAAAGATAATGACGCGCCCATCCTCGTGCTTGATGCGATCGGCAGGTATCTGCTTGCCGTTGACCTTCACGGTGATCTTGCCGTCGATGTTCTGAATCGAAACGGTGTGGCTTTTGGAATGTGACTGGACCGGGCCGCCGGTCGTCGAAAAGACGAAGCTGCGACGGGTTTCTTTGTCGCCACTCGATGCCCCGAGCGTTGTTGAGCACAGCGCGGTGACTGCCGCTACAGCTGCGAACGAGCCGGCGAAACGAACATGGTTTGCAATACGCTTCATGGTGTGTGTCCTTCGCTTGAGTGTTCCTTGCAATCCCCGGAGCACGCCCTTGCGTCGTCCCGAGGTTGGTTCTGAATTCGAATTCACATCGATGGGCCGGTGTGTCGATTGAAACGGACAAGTGTTGGACGGCCTGATTCGTCCTGACCTTCGTATTGATAGAGATCCGGCAACGTCATCCGCTCGAGAATCTGACGGATGAAGATCACTTCCACCGCATCGCCCGTCGGCGACGGCCGGGACTGAACGAAGATCTTCTCAGGCACTTCATCGAAGACCCGGCCCTCGCGCCTCCCTTGCACCAGGTAACGCTCAAGAAGGTCGGCAGCGCTGACGACCTGTGAGCCGATCCCGGCCTGGTAGCCGTTGCCGGTTGGTTGGACGTTGCTCAGTCCGCTGACCCATGCCAGCGCCACCAACGCTGCAACCGCCCATCCACTCCAGCGCAGCAATTGAGGTCGTTGGGATGGCGCAGCGTCAACGGCTAAACGGTGTTCTAGCCGAGAGGTCCGTGGTGTGGTCGAAACATCGTCCGCGATCGCGATCGATGCGTTCACGGCGCGCGTCATCGCGTGGTGATCGCGCAGCGCCTCGGCCGTTCGACGCCACAGCGTCGGATTGGAGATCGCCGCGGCTGTCAGCTCGTCCCACTCCTTGGATGTTGCATCAGGTTCGATCACGCGCGACACCAAAAGCTGTTCGTGTTCGTTGCTCATGCGCTTCCTTTCCGTAGTACGCCCCCAGAAATCGATCCGACAATGGCTGAGCCTCGCTCGACCGTAGCTGGACGTGCGCTCATCTCGCGAAGCATGCGCCGGCCTCGAGCAATTCGTGTTTCGACTGTGGCTTCGCTGAGCCCCATGATTGAGGCGATGTGCTTGCCACGCATCCCGTGTATCGCTCGGAGCATCAATGGCTCGCGATACGCCTCTGGTAGCTGCTGGGCCAAGGCCATGACGCGCTGCGCCTCCTCGTCAAGCGCGGTCGTGTCGCCGCCACCGCACGCGTCTGGGTCCACCTCATCGTTCAAGAACTCCAACCGAGGTCGTGCACGGTGTCGCCGCGCTGAGGCCCGGGCGGCGTTGACCGCGACCGTCCGCAGCCACGCCCGAATGTTGTTCACGTCCCGAAGCGTGCTGATCTTGCTCACCAGAGTCATGGCCACGTCCTGCAGGAGGTCCTCCAATTGATCGCCCGCAGCCTTGTGGACCAAAAGGACCGCCGCGATCCATCGACGATGCTCCTGCCACAGCGCTTCGATCGCATCGCCGTCGCCGCTCATTGCAGCCACAACGGTCATTTCCCAGGATGTCTGCTGCGGCGTTGAAGTCACCTCAGGTTCCGTGCTTGTGATTTGATGCGCCTCGGGGCTCGGATTGACGGCCAAACCACAAGATTGTCAATTGGGCGGGTTGGACAAGGATTTTCACCGTCCAGCCTGCCCAGGGCGACGACGCGGCTGGCTTGGGCGGTTATCGGTGTCGCCGGGCGGTCCTGCCTCACGCCTTCCTTGGCCTGGGAACCGCCTTCATCGACCGCAACGACCGCCAATCCGGTGTTCCACATTGGCCATTACCTCCCCATGAAGTACAGTACAGTTCTGGAGAAGGATCAGCCGGGACCCCGATCCCACGCCCCGTGCCAGCGTCGCTCCCGCCTGATCAGCCATACGTAAAGAAACGAGACGAGCGAATGGAATGTTCGCGCTGCGCTAGCTCGATTCGTGCCGCCGTCGTCATTGGGCTGACCTCGGTCGGCATCGTCTCGCCCATTGTCCTGGCTAACGACGCGCCGCTGTTCACCCGCCCGTTCAACGGCGTCCCGCTGGACAGCGATGAGCTGTTCATTCAGATCGTCCCCGCCGAACTGATCGATTCGACCAACGACGAGCAGCGCCATCTTGATCCCGGCGGCGGTCCGCGTTTCGACCCGCCCAACCTTCCCCCCCGGTTCACCGAGCGTAAGACGACGCCCTCGCCGACCGGCATGACGGCGGGTGGCGCCTACTTCGGTCAGTTCGTGGCCCACGATCTTGCGAAGACCCGCTTGCGGTTTGACGAGATCCTGTTCCCGCCCTTCGTGTTCCGGTTTATGGAACTGGCCGACGGCTTTCAGAATCGCCGAACCCCGGGACTTGATCTCGATCCGGTCTACCGCATCAATCCCCTCGAGTGGCCCTCGCAGGACGGGGCGCTGGGGCCCTGGGACGCGAGCAACCTGCGGTTTCGATTCGCCGCCAACGAGATCGGCGGGCTGG
>JADFGE010000202.1 GCA_022567855.1 Planctomycetota bacterium
CCACGGACCGATTGAAAGGGGCCGCCCGACTCGGCTACCTGCCGGAGAACGGCCCGCTCTACGACGACATGACCCCGCGATCACTGCTGACGTTCTTCGCCAACGCCCGCGGATTGTCGCCGGCGACCCGAGCCGACCGCATCGACGCCGTCATCGAACTTTGCGCGCTTCAGGCCGTCCTCGGCAAAGCGATCGGGAAGCTGTCGCGCGGGTACCGCCAGCGCGTGGGCATGGCCCAGGTCCTGCTGCACGAGCCCGATGTTCTAATTCTCGATGAGCCGACCGCCGGACTTGACCCCAACCAGATTCGTGAAGTTCGCGAGACGATCCGCAAGCTCGGGCGCGACAAGACGATTCTCCTTTCCACGCACATCCTACAGGAGGTGGAGGCGATGGCCGATCGCCTGCTGTTCATCGACGAGGGCGAGCTGGTCTACGACGGCACCGTCGCCCAACTCAACGAGCAAGGGAAATCACTTGATGAACGCTTCGCTGAACTTACCGCCTCGATCGCGTGACATGGAACCTGCTGAGGATTCGACATGAATGCACACGTCGTCTTCGCCATATTCAAGCGGAACTTCGTCAGCTATTTCTCCAGCCCGATCGGGTACGTGTTCATCTGCGCGTTCGTGCTGTTGAGCGCCTTCGCCACCTTCTGGCCCGACGAGTTCTTCAACGCCAACCTCGCCAACCTCGATCAGCTCAACAAACGACTGCCGTGGATCATGTTGGTGTTCGTCCCCGCCGTGACCATGGCCACGTGGGCCCAAGAGCGAGAGCGCGGAACGGACGAATTGCTGCTGACGCTCCCGGCCGGCGATTTCGACGTCGTCGTCGGCAAGTACCTCTCGGCCCTGGCGATCTTCACCGTCTCGTTGATCTTCTCAATATCGAACATCGTCGTGCTGATCGGACTCGGCGAGCCGGATATCGGCCTGTTGGCCGCGAATTATCTTGGGTACTGGCTGGTCGGGGCGGCGATGTTGTCCGTCGGTATGGTCGCCTCGTTCCTCACGAGCAACCTCACCGTCAGCTTCATCTTGGCTATGGCGTTCAACACACCGTTGGTCTTTGCCGCCTACGCCGACGCGCTCATTCCCCAACGTGAAGCAGCGCTGGCCGTGCGGAGCTTCGGCGTGGCCGAGCAGTTCAGCGATCTGGGGCGAGGTGTCGCGACCATTTCCGCGCTTGCGTTCTTCGGCTCGATCGTGATCGTGATGCTGTACGTGAGTATGGTGCTCATTCGACGGCGACACTGGGTCAGCCGACGGGCGGGGATCCCCATGGCCGCGCATTTTCTCGTCCGAACCGTCTCGCTGGCGGCCATCGCCGTCGGCGCGACCGCTCTGGCCAACCGATTTGATCAGCGGCTCGATCTCACCCGCGAAAAACTCAGCTCCCTGAGCGCCCAGACGCGAGCACTACTAAAGAATCTCAGTCCCGAGCAGCCCGTGTTCATCGAGGCGTACATTAGCCCCGAGGTACCGGAGCGATACGTCAAGACAAGGCTCGACCTCCTGATGATGCTGCGCGAAATCGATTCGCTGGCGGGTGACAACGTCATCGTGCGAATCAACACGACCAGGCGGTTCTCCGATGAGGCTCAAGAAGCACAGGCACAGTTTGGAATCAACGCCCGACCAGTGCAGTCCACCGTCGGTGGCAAGTTCTCTCAAGAAGACATCTACCTCGGCGCTGCCTTCATGTGCGGGTTGGACCGTGTCGTCGTGCCATTCTTCGACCGCGGCATACCGGTGGAATACGAAACCGTCCGATCCATCGCCACTGTCAGTCAGCAATCGCGCAAGCGCCTCGGCATCCTCACGACCGATGCCCAGCTCTACGGCGGACTCGATTTCCAGACCATGTCGAGCCGACCCAACCAGCAGATCGTCAGCGAACTCAACAAACAATACGAGACGGTGAGGATCAACCCCGCTAACCCCATCCCTGATGATCTGGATGTGCTGCTGGCCGTACAGCCATCTTCGTTGCCCGCCGCGCAGTTGGACAACTTCCTCGACGCAGTGCGACGCGGCCTTCCAACTGCGATCTTCGAAGACCCCTTCCCGTTTATTGACACTCGAGTAGCGGCAACAAGCCAACCGCGCATCTCTCCAGGCGGCAACAACCCGTTTATGAATCAACCACCGCCGCAACCCAAGGGCAACATTCAACAGCTGTGGGATCTGCTTCAAGTCGACTTCAGTGATCGGCAGATCGTCCGCGACGACTACAACCCGTACCCCAACCTCGGTCAACTGCCTCCGGAGTTTGTGTTCATCGGCATTGGTTCGGGCGCTGACGAGCCGTTCAGTCAACAAAGCGCCAGCACTAATGGGTTGCAGGAGATGATGCTGCTGTTCCCCGGCTCGATTCGACCGCGCCTCGGCGCGACGACGAAGGTCACGCCGCTGCTGATGACCGGCGATCAAGCTGGGATCGTCAATTTCGATGACATTCGACTGCGTACGTTCCTCGGCTCCGGCGGATTGAACCCCAATCGGCGCGTGATCCTCACCCAGCAGCCCTACACGTTGGCCGCGCAAATCCGCGGATCGATTGACGGCGCTGACCAATCGTCCAGCCCAACCGACGAGCAGGGTGATGAAGAGGCAGGCCCGGCGGCTGAATTCAACGTCGTACTCACCGCTGATATCGATCTGCTCTATTCGATTTTCTTCAATCTACGCGCGCAAGGAACCAATCCCGATGCGCCGGTGAATCTCGAACTGGACAACGTGACGTTCGTGCTGAATGTGTTGGACGAATTAGCCGGCGATGATCGATTCATCGAAATCCGCAAACGGCGCCGCGTCCACCGCTCGCTGACCGCAGTGGAAAAGCGAACCGAGCAGGCGCGACAGATCACCAACCAACAGCGTGAGCAGTTCATCGCCCAGTTCGAGCAGAAGCAGGCGGACGAGCGCCGCACGCTGGATGAAGAGATCGAGAAGCTCCAGCAGCGTCCGGGCATCGACATCCAGCAGATGGCGCTGGAAGTGCAAGCCAAGATGCAGGCTCGCAACAAGCGAATGCAGGCCGCAACCGAGCGCCTCGAGCGAGAACGCGACGACGCCCTCGAGAGAATCGAGCGCGACCTGACGATGGAGATTCGCCGCGTCCAGGATCGGTACAAGTTGGCGGCGGTGACGTTGCCTCCCATCCCCCCATTGCTGGTGGGCGCCCTCGTCTTCGCCAGGCGGCGCCGAATCGAGAATGTCGGCGCGCCGCAGCAACGGATGCGGGGCCGCGAAACATCCTCTGTTAGCGGCAGCGCATGATGAAAGAGCACACTGATGAGTGAGCAGATCAAGACAATCATCTACATCGTGGTGGCGGGCGTTTCATTGGTCGTCGCGTGGGTGGCCAGACCGGCTTCGCCCTCGCGCGACCCCTTCGACGATGCCGGCCAGGCGTTCTTCGAGGATTTTACCGATCCGCTGGACGCCGCCAGCCTTCAGATCGTCGAGTTCGACGAGGACACGGCCTCGCCGCGTGCGTTCAAGGTCGCTCGACATGACGGGGTGTGGTCGATCCCTTCGCACGAAAACTACGCTGCCGACGCTGAGAATCAGTTTGCCGACGCCGCGACCAGTATGATCGGGCTCATCAGGGGCTCCAACGTCAGCGATTCGCCAAGCGATCACGAGCTCTACGGCGTGATCGATCCGACACAGGCAGAACCGGGGGCGGTCGGCGTCGGGATGCGAGTCACGCTTGAGAGCGAAACCGGCCGGACCCTCGCCGACCTCATCATCGGAAAGCCCGTCAAGGGTCAAGACGACCAGCGTTACGTCCGCGAGCCCGGCCGTGTCCGCGTCTACCTCTGCGCCATCGAGACCGAACCATTCTCCACCCGATTTGAAGATTGGATCGAGCGCGACCTTCTCCAGTTGAACGCCAACGACATTGCCCAAGTCGTCGTCAACGACTACTCGATCGACGAGATCAATCAACGGATCATCCAGGGTGAGAGGCTGCGGTTCAGTTACGATCAAGGCGAACGGGAGTGGCGCCTCGACGACCTGGGCGAGAACGAGCAACTGCTCGACACCAAGCGCAACGCCATGAAGCGAGCCTTGGATGATCTGGAAATCATTGATGTCCATCGCAAGCCCGCCGGTCTCGGGGCCGAGCTGAGAGAGGAAGATCAACTCGAGCTCGACATGCAAAGCGCGCGATCGCTGGAGAGCCGAGGCTATTACATCATTGAAGGCCGGCTGCTCTCGAATAAGGGCGTGACGACCGTGCGAATGAACGACGGTGTGCAGTACGTGCTGCGCTTCGGCGAGATCGCGCTCGGCTCGGTTGCGCCTGACGATGAGGAAGACGGCGCGGAAGGAACATCCGGGGGCGGGGGCGCCAATCGGTACCTCTTCGTCACCGCAAACTTCAACGCGGACCTCATCGAACAACCAAACATTGAGGTGCTGCCGGAGTTTCGCGAGCTGATCCCTCCCCCGGCCGACGACACGACCGAAGATGACGAACTTCCGGGGGCTGAGGAATCAGCTGAGGCCCAAGAGAGTGAAGCGCGCATCGCGGCTGCGGTTGAGGACATTCGGCGCGAGATCGAACAGAACAACCAGCAAGCGCAGGAAGCGTATGACCAGAAGGTTCAGGATGGTCAGCAGCGCGTGCGCGAACTCAACGATCGTTTCGCCGACTGGTATTACGTGATCTCCGACGCGGTGTACCAGAAGATCCGCCTTCAGCGCAGCGATATTGTGGAGACGACGGAGCCGGAAGCGATTGAGGATGCTGTTGATTCATCCGACGACCCAGGCAATGCCGATGGCGATGCACTTGACGATGACAACGGCGCAGGTGACTGAGTAATTGTGGCACTTCTATTCCCCGCCGACGAAATGATAATGGGCGGTTAGGGACGCTGCGCGTCACCCGCTAAACGGGTGCTGCTAACTTACGGCACTTTCGGACCACCGTCCGTTCACGCAGGTTGCCGCGATGGCTTCGTTGGAGCTGCCGAATACCAACGCATCAAGCAGTGTTTCGGTCGACCAACCCTCCAGTGATGGGTGATTCAGATCGATTGCAACGAAGTCGGCCGCGTATCCAGCTTCGACCCGCCCAGTATTGATCCCCAGTGCATTCGCTCCATTCGTCGTCGCGATGTGGCACAGCGCTGATGCGCAACTGCCCCTGTCATCCGTGCAGACCCCGCGTCGTTCACCTGCTAATCGCTGCGCATACTCCAACCAACGCATCTCTTCGATAAACGAAATCCTCGCGTTGGAATCGGTGCCGAGGCAGATGCGTCCGTTGTGTTCGATGATTTTGGGCACGTCAGCGATCCCATCCCCGAGGTTCGCTTCGGTGAGCGGACAGATACAGACGTTGCCGCCGGCTGCGAGATACGACGCCATATCGGTGGAATCGGTGTGGGTACAGTGGATCGCCGTGAACCGATTGTCGATCTGCAATCGCTCATTGAGAAGCTGCATCGGGCGTCGATCGTAGTGACCGACGCAGTCCTCGATCTCCTTGCGCTGCTCCTCGACATGCATGTGAAAGACAAGCCCACGGCGGTGCGCCTCTTCGTGAAGCGCTCGGATATCCTCGATATCCGCCGCCCTGATACTGTGTGCGACAACCCCCAGCGACTGTGTCTGGTGGTCGATCAGCGTCTGAAGCCGATCCATCTGTAACCAGAACGCATCGAGCGACGACGAACCAAATCGCCGCTGCGCGTCCTCCAATGGCTCGCCAATTCCCCCCGCTGCGTAATACACGTTGAGAAGGACGAGCCGAATACCGGCATCGGCCGCCGCCTTCAGCACGATCTCGTCAAACGCATACCCCTTGCACCGCGCGTCGTGATGCAGATAATGAAACTCCCCCACCGTCGTGATGCCTACGGCCAACA
>JADFGE010000203.1 GCA_022567855.1 Planctomycetota bacterium
GCAGATCGGGGGACTGGTCGAGACGATCAATCATCAACTTGCTCAAGTCATGAAGCGCGACAGCGAAGATCAACAGCGCCTCGAATCAAGACGCGATCGCACGAGACAGGAACTGGCCGGGGTGGGGAACGCAAAGAAAGCGCATCAGGCGTATTTCAAGTCGCATCCGGTCATGAATCGGTTCGCGGACCGCCAAGGATAAGCATGAGCACTGTTGCCGTTCCCAACATCGCACTCCCGCCGGACGTAGGCCTCGAGGATCTCGAGCAACTGATGCGCTCGGTCAATGAGACGACGCACCGGCTGCAGCAAACGCATGTTGCGCTGCGGGGCGAGGTGGCCCATCTCCAGCGCGAGCTGGCCGAGGCCAATGCACAGCTTCGCCGGTCGCGATCACTGGCGGCCTTGGGCGAGATGGCCGCGGGGATCGCTCATGAGGTCCGCAATCCCCTCGCCTCGATCCAACTGTACGTGCAAATGCTGGCGGAGGATCTGGCCGAGCGACCCGAGCAGGCCGAACTCTGCGAAAAGATCGCCCACGCCATCGATAGTCTCGATGCCGTCGTCCGGGACGTGCTGCTGTTTGCCCGCGACACGACGGTTCACACGGCGCCGATTTCGGCGGCGGCGTTGATCGACCGGGCGCTAAAAACGTGCGCGCCACTGCTGGCCGACGGTGACATCACCGTAGTGCGGGAAGATGCTCGATGTTCCCAGTTCAATATCGAGGTCGATGCCGGTCTGTTTGTCCTGGCTTTGAGCAATGTCATGCGCAACGCCGCGGACGCGATGATCGAATCACGTTCAGCTCGGCGCGAGCTCAGGGCCGAGGTGTCGCGGGGTACGCACCGGCGTCCCGATGGTCGCCGTGTGGAAATGGCGGTATTCAGCGTCGCGGACACCGGGCCGGGCATTGACGAGCACGTCGTCAAGCGCATGTTCAATCCATTTTTTACGACTCGCAAGACCGGCACCGGGCTCGGGCTAGCCATCGTCCACCGCATTGTTGATGCCCACGGAGGCCATGTGTCGGTCGAGAACCGTCCCGACGGCGGCGCCCAAGTGAAGCTGTACCTCCCGTTGGGAGGGCCGGGCGATACCGAGCTGCCGCCACTGAACGGCCGCGGCCAGCTGGACGCTGAGCCGATCACTGACAACTTCTCGTCTATGGAGCACGGAGCATGAGCAGGATACTCGTCGTCGATGACAAAGAAATGATGCGCGACAGCGTGGCCGCCACACTCGCGCGCAAGGGGCATAACGTGGTCGCGGCCTCGACCGGACAGGCGGCCCTGCAGCGGCTTGGGCAACGATCGTTTGACGCGATCATCACCGATCTTCAGATGCCGGAGATGGACGGACTGGAACTCCTGCAGGAGATTCGCCGGATCGACGAGCAGCTTCCGGTCATCTTCATGACGGCGTATGGCACGGTTCAGACCGCTGTTGCGGCCATGAAGCAAGGCGCGTTTGACTACATCACCAAGCCCTTCAGCGGCGACGAACTGCTGGTGGCGATCGATCGCGCGATCAAGCACGCCAAGCTGCTGAAGGAGAACCAGATCCTGCGCGCCGCCGCCACCCCAGGTGGGAGTCGTCAGGCCCAAACGACGCACAAGATGATCAGCAATGGGCGGACGATGGGCGAGCTCAAGGAGCGCCTGGCCCGGATCGCCGACAGTCACAGCACCGTGATGATCAGCGGAGAATCAGGCACCGGCAAGGAGATCGCGGCGCGATGGATTCACCAACGCAGCTCGCGCGAGAAGATGCCGTTCCTGGCGATCAACTGCGCCGCCCTCTCCACAAGCCTGCTGGAGTCGGAGCTGTTCGGGCACGAAAAGGGCGCTTTCACCGGCGCGGATCGACTCCGCAAGGGCCGCTTCGAGCTGGCCGACGGGGGAACACTGCTGTTGGATGAAATCAGCGAGATCTCGTCCGCCATCCAGGCCAAGCTTCTGCGCGTGCTCCAGGAGCGATCGTTCGAGCGCGTCGGCTCGAGCACCAGCCGAACCGTTGATGTGCGCGTCATCGCCACCACGAACCGCGACCTCCCCGCTGAAGTTGCCCGGGGGACGTTCCGCCAGGATCTGTATTTCCGTCTCAACGTCTTGCCCGTACAGATGCCGCCGCTTCGCGACATCATCGAGGAGCTGCCCGAGCTGGCCGAGCACTTCGTTCAACTGGTCGCGACCCGTGAGGGCAAGCCGGTCAAGACGATCGAGCCGGAGGTGCTCGAACTGATGCGCCACTATCCCTGGCCGGGCAACGTGCGCGAGCTACAGAACATCTGCGAGCGGGCGGTCGTCCTGACGTGCGGCGACGTGATCGAAGCGTCGATGATCGCGCCGTGGCTTTCCAGTCCAGACGTCGCGCCGGGCCTCCCCGCCGCGATGATCGAGGTCGCCCCGCTGACGGGAGAAACGAGAATCTGTCCGGGGATCGTTTGTGACGGTCGTCTGACCCTCGACGACGTCGAGCGCGAGGCGATTGTCGCCACCCTCAAGCACAACAATAGCCATCGACAGCGCAGCGCCACCGCCTTGGGGATTGGCGTTCGCACGCTCGGCTTGAAGCTCAAGAAGTGGAAGGAGCAGCAGATTGTCGCCGAAACGCTCTGAATCGCCGCGCAAACGTTTCGCGTCGCGCAAGGGCTGCGCCCTGAATCGCATCCGGGTGCTCGGCGGGCCGGGGATCGGCCTACGGCCTGCGTTTTGCTGGCAATTCGATGTAGCCTTGCGCTTCGGGAGCGTGCGAACATGATCGACGGCGTCACCAATGCAGATGCCCTGCCCGTACTGGAGAGAATGGTGCAGTTCGCCGGTCAACGGCACCGGCTCATCGTCAACAACATTGCGAATTTCTCCACCCCCGGCTACCGCGCGATGGACGTCTCCGTGGACGCCTTCCAGGCCCAATTGGGCGAGGCCGTCGATGCCCGCCGAAAGCACCATGGTGCGCGCGGCGGCGAGCTGGAGCTTCGCGACTCACGGATGGTTGAATTCAACTCGACCGGCATAACGCTGCATCCGGAGCCGATCGCGAACAACATTCTCTTCCACGACCGCAACGACCGGAATCTGGAACGAACCATGCAGGACCTAGCCGAGAACTTCATGACCTTCCGCGTGGCCACGGAACTGCTTCGCGGCCGCATGGCTCTACTCAACACTGCTATCCGCGAACGATTATAACCCCCACCCCTGCCCTGATCCCTAATCCCTAACCCCTGACTCCTAACTGCTGACTCCTCATTCCCATGTACGGCGCTCTTGACATCTCGACTTCAGCACTTGTCGCCCAGCGAATACGTCTGGATGTTATCGCCGCAAATATTGCAAACCAAAGGACGATCCTGAATGAGAACGATGAATACGAGCCGTATCGCCGACGAATGGTGGTCTTCAGCGAGGGTGATCCGGCTCGCGGTCAAACGCAAGGCGTGCATGTCGCGTCGATCGAGATTGACTACGGCCCCTTGAACCAAAAATACGAACCGGGCTCGCCTTTTGCCGACGCCGATGGATACGTGTCGTATCCCAACGTCAACTCCGTGATCGAAACCATGAACGCGATGGACGCCGCTCGAGCCTACGAGGCGAACATCACGGCGATCGAAGCGACAAAATCGATGCTGTCGGCCGCCCTGAAGATCATCGCGTAGATCCTGATCAATCGACTTCGTGAACCGCCGAACTCCGGACTCCTTCACCTGCCATGACTGATCCTGTCGGACTTATTGGAAACAGCGGCGCGTTGAATCGCGAGTTTTTACAGGGGCCGAACCTTGTCCCGCCCAAGGCGGGAGGCGCCAACTTCGCGGACATGCTTCAGGATCAGTTGAATACGGTCAACGAACTCCAGCGCGACGCGAAGGAGGCGATCGAGGATTTCATGACCGGGCGAAGAAATGATGTCGAGAGTGTCATGATCGCCACGGAAAAGGCCGACACGGCGTTTCGACTGCTGCTCCAGGTTCGCAACAAGGTTATGGCCGCTTATGACGAGCTGAAACAAATACGAGTTTGATCAAAGAAGAGTGAGCCGGTGATCGCCCTGGCATGGAGGCCGAAGGGGTGAGCACGACGATGGGGGACGGCTCAACGCTGAGCACTCAAGGCATGGAGGCCGACGCATGCAGGCGTTGCAACGGATCATCGACAACATTGTCGCCCAGATGAAAGGGCTGCCGCCCACGGCGCGGCTTCTGATCGGGTCGCTGATGGCGATCGTGGTGTTGTCGCTTTTTCTGGTGGCGCAACTCACCGGTCAGCCATCGATGATGCCGTTGCCGGTCACGCTGGCGGATGAAGGCGCCCGGGCGCGGGCGATCGCCTATCTGGACTCGGCTGCGATCCCCCATGAGCAGCGCGGGAGTGAGCTGTTCGTGCCGAGCGAACAACGCTTCGCCATCGTCGCCAAGCTTCTCGATGCCGAGGTGATGAGCCCGGATCAGGTCAACTTCGACAAGCTGATTGAGCAGGACAGCCCGTTCCTGACACGGCAGCAACACGACCGGCGCTGGCTGATCGCCAAGATGAACGTGCTTGGCAAAATGATCAGCCGGCTGCGCGGCATCAAACAAGCCACAGTTGTGATCGATTCGTCGAGTCGAGGCGGACTTGGTCGCAACTTCGTGCCGTCGACGGCATCGGTGATCGTCTTCACGCGCGGCGGGCCCCTGTCACAGGCTCAGGTCGAGGCGATCGCCCAACTCGTGGCGGGATCGGAGGCGGGCCTGGACGTGAGCAACGTTGCCATCATCGATGGAACGACCGGGCGGTCTCATAATGCCCGGGACGAGGATGATGTCACAGCCAGCCTCTACCTGGAGCGCAAGCTTGCCCTGGAGAAGGAAGTGAAGAGCACGCTCCTGACTGCATTGGAATATATCCCCGGCGTTCGCGTGGCCGTGAACGTGATGGTCAATGCCACGAGCCAATCGACGCGCATCGACAAATACCAGGAACCCGTGAGTACCCCAACGAGCGAGAGCATCGAATCGGAGACTGAAACCAACCAACGCCAGGCCGGTGAACCGGGCGTTCGATCAAACATAGGCGTCGAGATCGCTTCCATCGGGCCGATCGGCTCGGATCGCACGTCGGATCGATCGACGAGCGAGTTGGACACGCGGTTTCCCAACCAAAGAACATTGGAGCAGGACCCAAAGGGGTATGCCCTGAAGATCAACTCGACCGTACTGATCCCGCGCTCCTATTTCATCGGGATGTATCAACAGGATCAGAACGATCCGACGGCGGAGCCGGATGCCGCGGCACTGCAAGCGGTAGTGGACACGGAGATCGCTCGAATCAAGAGCGACATCGAGCCGTTGATCGACACCGGCCCGTTCGACGATGCGGTGCCGGGCGTGGTGGTGGTGAGCTCGTATCCGGACTTCGCGATGCCAGCGTCGCTGCTCGTACCCGGAGGTGTCGAGGTCGTGCCGGAGAGCTGGACGGGGACCATGGTGGGTGGACCAATGGTCAAATACGTCGGGCTCGGAAGCCTGGCCTTCATAAGTCTGGCGATGATGTTTCTGATGGTGCGAAAAGCGAGCGTTCGCGAGGAGCTGCCGTCGCCGGCGGAGATCGTGGGCCTGCCTCCGGCGCTGGAGATCGACGACTCGGACTTGGTCGGTGAGGCGGAGGAGTCAGCGTTGGCCCTGGAAGGGGTCGAGCTTGACGACACGGAGCTGCTCGCGTTGATCGACGATGGGATCGCGAGGGCGTTCCAAAATTTGGACGACTTCTCGCTCGGCCAGTCGAGCGCCCGTGATCTCTCGGTGACAATCGGCGTGTTGACGGACAAGCGCAAAATCCTCCAGCCCGAGGATAGCAGCCCGGTTCAGAGGTTTAAGGAAATAGAG
>JADFGE010000204.1 GCA_022567855.1 Planctomycetota bacterium
CGGTTGAGGGACCCTGGGCCACGACGATCGGGCCGGTCTCGGGCAAGTGGATTGCTGACGTGATCAGTGACGACGATTCCGGTCGGCAGTTCACGCTGGTTTTCGAGATGAGCACCGATGGCCGAGTGCGCGGCACGGTCGAGTCGTCGTTCGTGAGCGGCGAGATATCCAAAGCGTCGTTCGATCCCGCTACCAGCAAGCTCAAGTTTGTCTACGTCTCGGGGGGTGGCGAGATCACCTACGACGCGACGGTCAACGGCGATGCGATGACCGGCACGGTGGGCATGGAGGACGTGTTCTCGGCGGACTTCAAGGCGAAGCGCGTCGTGGACGAACAGGAGGACGGGGCCGCGGGCGCTGCCGCCGAGGCTGGTGAGGCCGCCGAGCCCGCCGTTGCCGTTGAGGCCGTCGAATCAGACGCCTCCGACGCCGAGGCGCCCACCGACGCCGGCGAAGGCGGCGGAGGCTGATCTGAGTTTCTGATACGATGCGGCTCCATAAGGGCGGAGGTTGAAAGGAAAGCCCACCCCCAACGGAGGTGGGCTTTCAGCTTTTGCCGTTGGGGGCCGGCACTAACCGTCCGGTAGTTTGTCCTCGCGCGCATCGTCAGGTTTGGCGAACGTTGTCTCATCAACATCAACGAACGTCACGTTGCTCACATGAACTTCGCCGATCGGCTCGCCGTGCGCGCCTTCCTCAGCGGACCAGTGATGAAACATCCAGCGTGTGGAAAGCGTCACGCCGTCGATCGTTTCGTAGTCGTGATAGACGATCGCGTGCGGTTCTTTCTCAGCTTCCTCAACGCCCTTGCCGTAGCTGACGATGTAGGCCATCACCGCGAGTCGATTCGTCGCCAGATCCGGATAGATGATGTACCAATCGTCCGGCGCATCCCCCACGCCCTCATCGAAGGTCAGCTTGCGGGTCGCGGTCACTGTGTCCTGGATCGGCAAGATTTCCGACGACTCCAGGTGTGTACCCGGATCGCGTAGCTTGAACGGGGCGGCGAGGAAATACGGCCAGGTGAGCAGATGAAAGCGAGCCATCGGCGCCTCGGCCGAGCTCGGTGAAACCCATGCTTTCTCGCCGTCGAAGATCAGCGTCGTGCCGTTGGTCATCTCCATGCGCACGCGGCTCGTGTGCATGTCGTAAATCATCGTGCCGTTGACAAGCTCGGCTCCGCCGAAGTGAACGACGAGATCGGTCTTGAGCGCCTGCTTGTTCTGCCAGGCGTCCATGCCGTGGGCGCGTTCGATTCGCTGGGCGAACGCGGTGGCCGGTGCCGATCGTTCTCGGGCCGGCTGTGTGTTCGGTTTGGCGGCGGGTTGGGTGGTCGGCTTGGTGGTCTGTGCGTGACTCGTCGCCGGTGCGAGCACGATCCACACAGCGCCCAGCATGAGCGTCGATGCGATCCTTCGAGCATTGGTTGTCATGGTCGTTTCCTTCTTCTTTGGTCTCATTCCCGGCACGAATGGAACATAGCTATACGCCGGAGTATTTCCAGTCCAGAATCAGTCGGCCAATTTCGCCACGGTCTCAGTGAGCCGCGCCCCGAGGTCCAGCACCGCTTGCTGTTGTTTGGGGTCGGTCAGCGAGCCGTCGTCGTTGAATGCCTTGGCGGCGTTGGGGATCGCCTTTTGATCGGGCAGCACCAGCACGTGGATGTTGCTGAGGATCGCGCGCACGTGAACCAGCCCGCGCAATCCGCCCAGCGCCCCCGGCGAAGCGCTCATGATCGCCGCCACCTTGCCCGTGAAGCAGGCCAAGGGCGGTTCATGCGGCACGGGCCTCGATACCCAATCGATCGCGTTCTTCAGCGCCGCCGTGATCGAGGAGTTGTACTCCGGGCATCCGATCAGGAACCCATCGTGGTTCTTGAATTCAGTCTTGAGTCGAACGGCACTGTCAGGCAGGCCTTGAGCCGCCTCGAGATCTTGGTCGAAGACCGGCAGGGGATAGTCGGCCAAGTCGATCAGTGTCACCTCGGCCCCTGCGTTGCGAGCGCCCTTTACCGCAACCGCGACCAGCTTCTTGTTGTAAGAATCCTTACGAAGACTCCCAGCAAAGGCGAGGATTCTCGGGACTGACCCCATCGGTGTATGCTCCTTGCGTTGTTCTCGTCAGGTTATGCGCAGCGTAGTGTATGTAGCGTTGCCCACGCAGGTTCCCGCTTGACGGCCCAGTCTACGCTATTGTCTCGTGATGCACGTCATGAATAGCCCAAGCCGACTAGCGCGACGGATCACGAACCTCAAGTCCTCAGCCACGCTTGCGCTGACCGCCAAAGTGAAGGCGCTCAATGCGGCCGGTGCGGATGTGATCGGCTTTGCGGCCGGTGAGCCGGACTTCGATACGCCGGAACATATCAAGCAGGCGGCCATCGACGCCCTCAACGCTGGGCAGACGCACTACATGCCTGTGCCCGGCGACCCCGCCGCGCGACAAACGATCGCCGACAAGATGCAGCGCGACAACGCAATCAATTGCGGCCCCGACGACATCGTCATCACCACCGGCGGCAAGCACGCGATCTATCTCGCGCTCCAGTGTCTCGTCGACGCTGACCGAGGCGCCCAAGTGCTCGTGCCCACGCCCGCCTGGCTGAGCTATCGTCCCATGATCGAGTTGGCCGGCGGCGAGGTCGTCGAGATTCCCGGCTCAGTGGACAACGATTTCAAGATCACCGCCCAACAACTTCAAGACGCGATCACCGATCGGTCCGTCGCCATCATCATCAACAGCCCGTCGAATCCCTGCGGGACAATGTATAGCCCGGACGAATTGCGCGAGCTGGCGACGGTGATTGAGCGCCATCCGCAACTCACCGTCATCAGTGATGAGATCTACGAGAAGCTGATCTTCGGCGGCGTTGATCACTTCTCGATCGGGTCAGTCCAAGCGATCGCTGATCGTGTGATCACGATCAACGGCTTGAGCAAGGCGTACGCGATGACCGGCTGGCGCATCGGCTACGCCTGCGCCCCCGGAAATGATTCAGATATGGCGAGGGCCATCGCCAAACTCCAGGGGCAGATGACGAGTCATATTACCTCGTTTTGTTATGCCCCGATCGTCGAGGCGTTGACGAATGCTGCGGACGATGTTGAGCGGATGCGTCAGGAGTTTGCTCGCCGTGCGGTGATTATTCACGAACGTCTGACCGCGATGCCGGGGATTCGCTGTCCCAAGCCGACGGGTGCGTTTTATGTTTTTCCGGATATCAGTGCGACCTTCGGCAAGCGTTCCGGGAGCGGCCGGTTGATCGACTCGGCCATGTCCTTCGCGGAAGCGCTTCTTGAAGAGGCGAACGTGGCGGTGGTCCCCGGCGACGACTTCGGCGGGTGCGGCGCACATCACGTCAGATTGAGCTTCGCCTGTTCCCAGCAGCACATCGAGGAAGGATGTCGGCGCATTCACCGATGGATTGACGCGCTGACGTAGCTCGCTTGATGTGCGCTTCTGGGTGCCACGCTTCGATTCCGGTCCGCCGGAACGAAGCATGTTCCTGACGCATTACTCTTTGCTCGGGTTTGACTTCTTGGGCTTGGGCGAGGCGGGAACACGGTCGACGGGCGGTTGGCGTTTCGGCGAAGGCCTGGTCTTGTTGGCTTGAACCAACGGCGGTCGCTGACGGACGGTTCGTGCTTTTGGACGTGCGGAGACCGGCCGGCGCTTGAGCTGTTGCGTTGATCGAGCTCTCGCCTTCTGGAGACGCTGTGCCGAACGACGCTGCGCCTCTTTGCCGACCTGACGTGTGCGTTGGGTCACCGTCTTGGGGCGACTGCTTTTTCGTGGCGCCGGACGAATGCGCCGCGGCTTTTGCCGATCCGATTTCGTGTAGCCAAGTACACCTTGCATCACAGCCGGTGTTGCCGTGTCCAGCTTTTGGGACGAGCGATAGTCCTGTTGGGCGTCGATCGGAGCGCTATCAGCGGGTTGGAGATCAGTGGACAGTGCGTACCCACTGCCCAGCAGCGCAGTAGTGAAGCCGATAGCCAGGATGAATCGAAAACCTCGCATGCCTCTACCCCCCTGAATCGACCGGCGCCGGTCGGGGTCATGCGAGACTGTTCAGGTCGGCATGACTCAGCGCGCGGTCACCCCCCACCTTCGGCAGGAGTTGGGTTCGGCTTGGCGGGAAACGGCTCAGATGTGGATAGGGCTGTCAAGACCGACCGGCGGTGCGACTTGGGTCGGGTCGTATTGTGAGGGTTCTTTCCCAGACGGAACAAGGGCTGCTTCTTACCGCCGAGAATACGCGGCCTACGGGGCGACAGCTTCCAGTGAGGCGTCGAAGAACCACGACGGGTGGCGCGGGGTAACACACGCCTAATGAGCGGGGGCTTGTTACCTGCTGCTGCTGAGGGTCTGCCTGGAGCCGCGGTTGTTCCGTATTCCCGCGAGGCGCATTCGGTCCCGGACGTTGGTTCTATAGAAGGTTCGGCTCTGTGCGAGCCTGCGGGCGCGCTCTGCACGCTCAACACGCACCTCGCGCTCCTTGTTGCGGACGGTGTTCCTGGCGCGGTTTTGTTGCACGTTCTTGAAAGACCGGCGGGCCAGATCGAAGATGCTCAGCTTCTGATTGGCACGATACTTGGCGGTATTCGCGGTTGAAGCGGGACTATAAGAGCGCTTTGCGGATCGCGGCGCCGCCACACCGGCGGATCGCTTCGCCTGCTTGACTTCGTGGGCAGTGCTGAACGTGCGTTGAACGTCGATCGGCGATCTGCCGCCCGTCGCAAAGACCGGGTTGGTCTGGAGGTTTCGATGGAGACGCGGCGCATCGTCGTCCGCTCCATCCGCCTCGGGCGATGGAAAATACTCAGCGTAGATCCCAGCCGGGGTGCGCGTGTCGATTGGATCGGCCGGGTCCGTTGCCGACGGATTATCAGACGCTTGATTGTTGGGTACGGTGGCGATTCCCAAGAGTGCGGTGGTGCATGCTACGGCAAGAAGGGTTCTCAACGGCATCATCGGCCCGCTCCTTCGTCTTTAGTTGTTGCCTCCCGTGGTACCTAAAAGCATGCCCCGAGCCCGAGACGGGGCAAGTCCCCCGTGGTGAATCGCCCGGCGACGAACACAGTTCATCGTCCTGGGAAGTCCCGGCAAGCGGGGTCGGGCCGTGTCAATCTGTATCGATCGTGCGGGTTATGCGGATCGAGTGGCGGCCGACAGCGCGTCATAGCCGCGGTTGAAAATCCGCGGGTGTGTTGGTCAGCGGATACCATTGCCGGATATGGAGAAGTCGGATCAGGTCAGCTTGACCTCGCCCACGGAACTGCGGTGTATTACCTGCGGGTACGACCTGCGCTCGTTGGCGATTGAACAAAGCTGTCCGGAATGTGGCACTCGCATTGAGTTGTCTCTGCACGGTGACTTGTTGAGTCTATCTGATCCAGCGTGGGTATCGAGACTTGCCCGCGGCCAATCGTTGCTCGTGTTCGGATTTCGACTCTGTTTGATCGTTCCGGTCCTCGCGTTCGTGATTGCTTTCTCGGTACTTGGCCTGAATCTTGGATTCGGCAGCAAGCTTCCGACCTGGGGATTCGATGTTGTATTTTGGAGCTTCGGCGGTGCATTGTTCATTGGGGTCGTCGTTGCAACAATTGGTTGCGCGCTCGTCACCACCCAAGATCCGCGCGACAACTTGCGCGAATCTTCTATCTCGAATCGAAATGTAGCACAAAAGGCATTGTTCGCGATGTATGCCTGTATTCCAGCGAGTGCAGTAGCCTTTCTCCTTCCGTTCGTGCGCACCAATCCCCAGATCTACGCAGGTATCTTCTTCCTATCCGTAGGTACTTGCTTTA
>JADFGE010000205.1 GCA_022567855.1 Planctomycetota bacterium
TATTCCAGATATGTTTCGTCGATCCAGAACCGCGTTTGGTTGGGAGCCTCAGCGATCAGGCGTTCGAGCACATCCCGCCGAATGTGCTTGCCAGTCGGACTATTGGGGTTGACCAGTACGACGAGGTCGTAATCCCGGCGAAGCTGGGCGGCAAGATGGCATGGGTTGACCGCATACCCGTTGGTTCGCAAAAGCTCCAGACGATCAACACGGCAGCCGATCACACGCTCCAGAACGTGTGCGTATTCGCCATATGTGGGGTCAAGAATCAGCGCCCGCGATGACGGCTTCAGCCAGTGCCGCAGCGCCAGGTAGATCAGATCAGAAGAACCGGCGCCCGGCAAGACATTCGATACAGCAACACCGCGCGCTTCGGCGATCGTCTCTTGAAGTCCCCGCGCATCCGTCGGCGGGCTCGTCCGCACCAGCCACGGAAGATGCTCGCGCAGCGCCTGTATCACGCGCGGCGACGGATCGAACCACGCGTCCAACACGTCCGCGTTAATCACACTATTGCGGCGATCCAGTGAGTCGAATCGTTCGCCGATCGCTTTGAAGAACGCCCCGCCGTGATAGCAACATTCCGGCTCATCAAACGGAACGTCAAGCTGCCAAGATGCCCGCTTCATCACAGGTCGCATCGCCGCAAGCTGAAGCTTGATGCGCGCGCGGATGTCACCGATCGTTGCCGTCATGATTTCGTACTCCACCTTACCGCTGTGGACGACGATGCCCAGCGGCGTGAATCCGGTTCTGCGGTAAAGGCCGATGACTTCTCGGCGCCCCATCAATACGATGCGATTGCCCCCGTGGTGCTCAATCCAGCGCAGTGCCGCGTACATGAGCAGGATCGCCGTTTGCGAGCGGCGAAACTTCTTGGTCACCGTAAGCAAACGTGCTTCGTATAGCGCGTCGTCGAAAGCAAACGGCAACCTCCCACGATCAACGTATTTCTCGATCGAATAGCGGTAGGAGCCGTTGCCCCCATCTGCCGGCGGCGGCGTGATGCTTACAAAGCCGACGACGTGGGAGCTGAGGCGCGCGACGATGTAGGTGTTGAATTCGTCGAGGTGATCCTGCAGCACGCCCCGGCCGTTGGTCGGATGCTGGCCGAGTTCACGGGCGTATGTCGCATGTCGTATCGACGCGATTTGCTTGCGATCGTTCTCGTTCGCTGCGGCGATCACGATCCTGGACGGCGACTTGTTGCTGAACCGTGACGTCATCGTTTTCATTTGCGTTTCGTGCAAGATCATGGTGTGGCCTCTGTGTGAATCGCCGCGAGGGCGGAGGAGTCGGTAAAGTCGCCTGGATCGCTGTTTGGACTCATGGCGATGAAGTCGCGGATCAGATTCGCGCACAACACCGGGTCTTCCAGATGCACCGAATGCATGCGATTGGGCACGACATGAAGTTGTGCATTGGGAAGTTGGGCTGCGAGTTTGTAGCCCATCGCCACCGGAAGTGTTTCATCGCGCGCCCCCCAAACGATCAAACAAGGCACGTCAACGTTCGCGTAGTCAGCCACGACGCGGTGAATCGCGGGCCAATCAGGCCGGCCATCACGCATCGGAACGGTCTGCGTGAACACGGCTTGGAGCGCCAATCGAGTGTCCCGCTGTGTCAGCATCTGATAGCGCGTGTCAGCCTCTTCTCGCAACGCCATTTCCGGATCGCTGAACGAACCCCGGGTGCCTTGGCAGATTCGGTCCATCAGGAGCCCGGTGAGGTCGCCGAGCATGATTTCCAGTTCCGTCAGCTCAGCGATCTGTACGAAAAGCGCCGGTGGGTTGATGATCTCGACGTCCGCGGGCGAGAGGAGCACCATCCGGTCAACGAGCCCCAAGATTTGTTCGTGTCGGCTGCGCAACTGTGCGCTTCCCATCATGCGAATGGCGATCATCCCGCCGAGCGAATGGGCGGCCAGCGTGATCTGCCTTGGTGTCCTGCGATCAGCGAAGTGGACCTCCAGCGCTTGCAACACGCGCTCGGCCATCGCGTCCGGGGCGTACCCATCCGGCCCGAGGAGCTGCGGATCGGGGCAATCGCTTGCGCCGCTGCCCGGCAGATCGATCATGATCAGATCGTATTCGTCCCCAAGCGCACTGGCGACGAATCGCCAGGCACGGTGATCGGCGAACACGCCGTGGATCAACACGATAACGCGGTCGGACTCCATGTTGCCGGTTTCATGAATCGCAACGTTGACGACCGGTCCGTCGCCGATCCTGGTTGGGATGGTGTTGGTGGTGATCGATCGCGCCGCCCACAGACTCGTGAGCTGGGCGTAGGGCACAAGGTCCGCCTCGGACTTGATGGCCAGGTAGGCTGAGGATGCGCTGCACCCGCCCAATCCAACGGCGAGCAGAACCACGACCCCCGCCATCGCGATGCGAGCGGTCTCGCGTCGGAGTTGGGTGGTTGTGGTTCGCCCTTGGATCATCGCGGCCTTGCTCCTGCGTCTGCGTCGAGGTGGTGCGGATCTTTGCGTTGGGAGCAGCTTGGCTCGACGGACGCTTTACCAATGCGAAGGTTGTGCCAAAGGATGGCGATGTGCATTACTCCTTGTCAATACAGTGGTTACGAACGCTTTGTCGACGACGGGAATCCTCCGTCCTCGCGTCTGAACGACAATTTATGTACACTTGACATACATCAAATGAACAGATCGTGACGGAGAAATGCCATGGGAATCTTCACGACTGAGCAGCGCCGATTCGCCCAGAGCATCAGTGACATGGTGTATTGCAATCCGTTCGTACCCGAGCGGATCGACTACGAGCGACAGGCGCTTGGCAGCGATTTTGCCGAGACGCCTCGGGTGTGGAGTCTGCTGGCCGGCGCGGAGACCGAGCGCGCGAATCTCGCCAAGCTTGTCGAGCGCATCGAGCCGTTGGCCGAGAGGCTGCGTGATCGCCTTGCGTCTGGCACGAAGGCGTCGCCCGATGACCTCGTGTTGTATGGAGACTTGGTGCTGTACATGCTGTACCAGCGCGATCGCATGGCTCTTCAGCAAACGATCGCGGACGCGCTGGAAGGTCGCCGTTCAACCGGGCAGATTCGCTACTGGAAACAATTCAAGCGTGATTTTGATCGGTACCTGCGGATTCCCCGCGTGACGATGCCGGTCGAGCAAGATCCGGCGCACATCTTCGCCGTGTTCTTTCAGATTCGTCGAGCGTTCTATCACATTTTCACTGCGATCGTCGGCGGATCGATGCCGACCGCTCGCCTTCGCGCATCCGTATGGCAATCGATCTTTACGCACGACATGCGTCGCTACATTCGTGTGCTCTATAAGCGCATGGCGGATTACACGACGCTGGTGACCGGCCCGTCCGGAACGGGCAAGGAACTCGTCGCCCGCGCGATCGGCCAGGCGAGGTATATCCCGTTTGATGCTGAGGCGCAGAAGTTCACCGAAGATTTCGCCAGCTCATTCCATGCGGTGAACCTCTCAGCACTGTCGCCCACGCTCATTGAATCAGAATTGTTCGGCCACAAGCGCGGCGCGTTCACTGGGGCCGTGGCCGATCGTGCTGGTTGGCTGGAACTGTGTGGGTCGATGGATACGGTCTTTCTGGACGAGATCGGCGAGGTTGACCCGGCCATTCAGGTCAAGCTGCTGCGCGTGCTCCAGACGCGCGTGTTCCAGCGCATCGGGGAGACGAAGGATCGGCAGTTTCGCGGCAAGATCATCGCCGCCACCAACCGGGACCTGGCTCGTGATCTGGCGCAAGGCGGTTTTCGCACCGACTTTTATTACCGACTGTGTTCGGACATCATCACCACGCCGTCGCTGCATGAGCAGTTGGTCGACGATCCCGCGGATCTGTATAACCTTGTGCTGTTCATTGCCAAAACGTGTGTTGAGGACGAGGCCCAGAGCTTGGCCGAGGAGGTGACCGGGTGGATCGAGGAGAACTTGGGGCGAGACTACCCTTGGCCGGGTAACTTCCGCGAGCTGGAGCAATGTGTTCGCAACATACTGATCCGCAAGTCGTACCAGCCTGCATATAGCGCTGCCGGCGACAATGCAGGTGATTCGGCTGATGATCTGGCCGCGGCGGTGCGTGACGGCGAGCTCACCGCTGACGAGCTGTTGCAACACTACTGCACGCTTGTCTACGCCAAGCTCGGCAGCTACGAGCAGGCCGCCCGCCGACTGCAAATCGATCGGCGCACCGTCCGCAGCAAGATCAACGAAGAACTCTTGGCCCAACTCAAGGCCGCACCGCGTTGAAGCGGTGTACGGCTTTTCGCAGTGTAAAGCCGGCGATACCATCGCCGGTTGCGAGCTCCCCTCTCCCTTTGGGAGAGGGGTTGGGGGTGAGGGTGACGCGCCATGAACTCACGTTGTCGAAGACCCTCACCCAAACCCTCTCCCGGAGGGAGAGGGCTTTGAAGAACGCGATCGCCCCGTCGGGGCGTGCGCAAGAGTTGTAAACGAACCTCTCCCCGTTTAGCGGGCGACGCGAAGCGTCCCTTCCCCCTCCCGTCGCCATCCACACTCCGGACACACACCCCCGGAACTTCCGCGCAGGTCGTAGCCGCATTTGGTGCAACGTCCGCGCTTGTCACGAATGAAGCGGCGCACAGTGAATGGTCCAAGCGTGAGCAACCAAAGTATCGCCGCGTAGAAGATTGTGTTGATCGCGAAGTTGGTCCATATCGGTGCGAACGGGAGGATGCGAAGGTTGGCCCAGGACGGGTACAGTTTGGTGCGGTCGTTTGGAAGCAAGTAGCCGTTGGTGACATCTATGACATTGCCGATGACGGCCGCCGGCCCGGGGAATCCGACTGACTCGACCCCCGACCATAGAGCCACCGTCGGCCACCCGCGCGCATCGATTATCCGTGAGACGACCGTACTTCGTGGGGAACTCTCATCCGGGCGGGCGAAGGATGCCCATGCAGGAAGAATCTCCTCGGCATCCCGATCAGGTTCACGGCCGGCGAATTTGGAGGCACCGGTCGACCATGAGGAGTGAACGCGTGCAACTCCAACGGCCACACTCACGTCATCCATCCAATCACTGAATACGGAACCCTGACGTGTGAAGCCTTCGCGGTAGGCTCCGAAGGGCGCGGTGTGTGGCCATGGCAACCACGCCGCACACCCCCACGCCACGGCGACGTTGACGATCGCGCCGAGGACGAGGAAGAGCACGAGCTTGAACAAGCGGCGCTTCACGGGAACATTCTACGGCACATCCTCCCGTCGCCAGCCGCATTCGGGGCAGCCCGCTGAGAAGTCACCACGTAGGTCGTAGCCGCACTTGATGCAGTGGCCACGCTTGACGCGCACGTATCGTCGCAACTGGAACGGCGCGAAAGGCAACCACAGAATCGCAGCATAGAAGAACGTGTTACCCGCGAAGCCGAGCGACGCAGGGCGGAGAGGCAAGGGGCGTGGAGGGTGAAACCACGGGCGCTCTGTTGGAATCCATCGAGCTTGCCGATGGAACCGTTCTTGGTGCAACGGGGGAATAACCGCGGTCCCGATCAGGCTTGCGATTACGAAGGGAGGAAGAGCAATGCGCTCTGCTGGACTGATTGTTGCGGCGTTGGCCTTGGTTCTATCGGGCCCCGCCGTCGCGCAAGTGATGGCTCGCGGCTACTATAATCATGTCGAGAGCCGGGTCTCGTTCTATGTCCCGAGTATAACCAGCGTCGATCAGGTCATTACGGAAAACATTACCTATGAGGTGGAGGGCTATGAGGGGATGTCCGTCCCGGCGTTCCGGCATATCTATGAAGAGCCGGACGGGACCCGCTATACCGTAACGTCGGTGGAC
>JADFGE010000206.1 GCA_022567855.1 Planctomycetota bacterium
CGTCGAGGCGATCGACATGCGAAGCTCACAAGCACTGCTGCGTGGATGCGTTGGCGGTACAGGCTTGCCGATCCGTCTTCACTGAAGCGTACGGACATTCTTTATACAGGAATCATTAGGTTTTTCAACAGGCCCACTGTCCCTGTCTATGAGCGAGTACGAGTGGGGGGCCAAGCTCCGAGCGCGGTGTTCATTACTTGCCAGCAGCGCCGGCGGCGCGGATGATCGTGATGCGGTCGTTGGCCATGTCCCAGAGAATCTCCTCGGCGTGGAAGGGCTGGGGGGCGCCGCGATTGAGCACCGAGATGCGGCGCCCGGAGTTGGCGGTGAGACGGGCCAGGCCGGTTTTGACGTCGTAGTCGAACTCGTCGCATTGAACGTCGCGGGTCGTGGTGCGGAGGAATACCAGGCCGATCGCGTGAACACGCACCAACTCGGCGGGCCCGCCGAGATCAAGGGCAGTCTGATCGGCGCCGTCGGTAGATGCACTGCTTGGCGCCGTTCGCTGCACAGTCGCTTCGAGGCGATCGGCGGTCAGCGTCGCCGTTTTGCCGTCGAGACTCAGATGCCGAACCTCGATGTCCGCGGTCATGACGATATTGAACAGGTCGTCGCTAGCCTGGGTCATCGCCATTTTTTGCGACCAATCAAACGAGGTCGTTCCGCGGGTGGCGAACCGCGTTTGCACGGACGGCGAATCGTCAGCCTGCGCCTCGGGTGCGCTTGGGCGACGTTCGTCCCGGATGAGCAGCGTGCCGGCTGAATCGACAAGCGCCTCGCCCGTGTGGTGGTTGTAGTCGATCAGTTCGCCGGCGACAAAAAACACGCGCGGCATGTCGGAATGATCCTCACGCTCCCAGGTGCGGCTCTGAAGCTTCGCGTTGCCGGTGGCGATCATCTTACGGATCGAGCGTTGGCGGCGCTCGGCGTTGACGGAATCGTCATTCACGTTGGTGAGATCGTGTTTGGAGACATCCTCGGGGTCGCGCGCGAACTCGAGCCGCAGTGAATCAGCGTGAACCGTATCGTGTTCGAGGGGGGAGGGATCGGCGTCGGCCCGGACCGATCCGTTGAAGTCCACGGCCCCGTTGCCGTGGTCGTGAGCGCCGTCGAATACGGCCGAGTCCGTCCAGTGAAGGTTGAGTTGCGGCTGATCGTCGGTGATGGCGACTTCAATCGCCCGGCCGTCGTCGTCGAGTTGAAGCGGCACATCATCCCGGAAAATGCGCAGTCGCCCCGGGCCGGGCAAGTGACCGCGATTCGTTTTGCCGTCCATTTCGAGCCGCGCGATTTGATCGATCAGAAGGTTGTCCTGTAGCAGTAGGATATTTTCACCCGTCACATCGGCGGTTTGGGCGATGCCGTCGACGTCGATGCGTTCGGCGAGGACGCGTGCGCCGTCGTGTAGACGGAGCTGCGCTTCGTCAACGGCGATGAGCTTCTGGATTTCAAAATCACCGAACTGATCGCCGTTGTCGCGGCCGTCTGCTTCGGCCTGCTCGGGCACTTCACGGAAGGTAACGTCCAGGCTCTCAGCCCACATTGTCTGCTCGGCATCGCGCGTCATCACACCGCCGGTCGCGACGAGTCGTGTGGGGATCGTCCGGCCGCGTGCGGTTTGCATCATCGACAACTTGAGGTTTCGGCAGGCAAGCTCGCCCGGTGCGCTGCCCAAACTGTGGGCTCGCACGTCGCCGGCAGCGTCGATTGACTCAAGGCGAGCCGCACCCGAACCGTCGCCGGAGAATCCCGCCTGCATTGTTTCGGCCTCGAGCGCGAACGACTCGCCGACAACGGTGACGTCGCCCACGAAGGCAGCGGTGCGAATCCGGGTGCTGGCGTCGGCGTTGGACCCGGGCTCGAACTGAAGATCAACGCGCTGCTGCCAGGTGATCTGAAGCGACGGCTGAGCTTGGTCGTCGTCGGCAACCGGCTGCGGTGAAAAGCCCAGCGCCGCGAGCGAACTGATGACGATCCGCGGACCGAGCGACGAAATCCTGCCTGGCCGGGCAACCTTGAACAAGGTCATCCGGCCGGGGCCGACGAATCCCGCCTGGTTGGCCTCAGATCGATACCAAAAGCGATCGCCGGTGGCGTGGAGTTCGGGCGTCGTTACCCACAGTGGGTGCTGGGCGGACCCGACGAGCTGGATCTCCTTGTCAAGCACGCGATACAGCAGGTGGTCGCATTCGGCTTCGGCCTGTTGATCCGGGTCGAGCAAGTGAACTGGTCGTCCGTTACCGGTCAGTGTGAGCAGCGCGTCCTCGGCCGAAGCCAACCGTTCGTTCGGATCGGTGACGGGAACGATGGTGAGCGAGCCGTCGCAATCGATGATGACGTCGTCGGCACTCGGCGGGGCCGCGATGGAGTTTCGCTGCGGGTCTTGAAAGGAAGCGATCGCCAGGGCCGCCAAGGCTTGGGTCAGCGGCATCTGCTCGGGCAGCGCCTGCGCGATATTCTTCGGACCGTTGGCGCGCGATGAAGTCGGCGGGCCCATCGCCATCATGTTGGTTACGCCCTCGCTTTGCATCGAGAACACGATGCTCAAGGCGTCGCCGACGATGACCTTGTTGCCTTGGCGAATGCGCACGTTTTCGTTGAGCGTGAGGCGGTAGAAGGTCACCTCCGTGCGGGCTGGAGACGGACTCGGCACGTTGGGTTCGTCGGCACCCGGCGTGGGGCTCACCTCGGCTGTGTCATCGCCGGTGTCGCCTGATGGGGCGCCGTCCCGGGCGATCGGCGATTGGGCAATCTCGGACGAGGACGGTTCAGCGGATTTCGGCGAGGTGATCCGGATGCGCTGTGGATGCTCCATGAACAATTGGAAGGTGTGGTTCTGGTCGTCCATGAGCACGGTGAGGCCGCGACCGTTGGGCAGTTGTATCGACGGCGACTCGACGTGCACTTCTCCGTCGCAGCGAACCTCGCCCAGGAAGTTATTGAATGCGGCCTCTTCGGTGCGCACGACAAGAACTGGTGAATCTCGATCGGGATCGGCGGCGCGGCCGTCGCGCGGGGCGAAGAGCCGAATCCAAACGTCGCCGGTGACGGTCCCGGACTCCAGCTTGCGATTGGGGGCGAACGCCAGGGCTGACTGCCCTGAAAGCGTCAACACCCGACCGTCGGAAAGGAACATTTCCGCTTCCGGCTGCTCCATCCGTAGCCAACCCGCCGGTTTGCCTCGTGGACTGGGATCAAGATTCTGGAAACGATACTGCTGAGCCAATTCGCCCGTTTGCGGGTCCACGAATCGGATCCAACTGCCGTCCGGCAGCTCCACCTCAACATTGCGTTGGGGAACAAACGGGCCGCCTTTCGAATCGATGATCTTGTTGAGGTCCAGCCGGTCGAGTTCCGGCGGGATCAGCTCGACGATTTTTCGGGTCGTTCAGGGCCGGCGGCTGGTCGAGTCCGGGATCGATGTTGATGAGGATGATCAGGATCAGCCCGGCCAACAGCACGCCGCTGGCAAAGACCATCAGTGGTTTGACGCGATTGCGTCGAACGGGTGGGGGCGGACTGGTGCCTGGGGAGCGGTCGCTCGGCATTGGTCTATCTATCCAAACAAGCCGATCGCTTCGTCCCAACGACCCTTGGCTTTGAGCAGGTGTTCCACGGCTTCTCGCACCGCACCTTGCCCGCCGGGTCTCGTCGTGACAAACGCCGCGGCCGAGCGCACCTCGCAAGCCGCGTCGGCTACCGCCATAGCATAGCCCGCGGCGCACATGACGGGCAGATCAGGCAGGTCGTCGCCGAGCACAGCGGTTTCGGAGGCCAAAAGCCCCAGTTGCTTGAGGATTCCGTCCAATGCCGCTCGTTTGTCGTCAACGCCGAGAACGACGTGCTCGATGCCCAGCTCCCGGGCTCGATGCGCTACGACCATGCCCTTTCGACCGGTGATGATCGCCGCGTGGTAGCCCAGCCGCATCCAGATCCGCAGCCCCAGGCCGTCGCGCGCGTGGAAGCGCTTGGTCTCCACGCCGTGGTCGTCCAGCAGGATGCCGCCGTCCGTCATCACGCCGTCCACGTCCAGACACAAGAGCTCGATGTTCTCGATCTCAGCTTTGGGCATCACACCACCGTGGCGCGACTGCGCCGTATGAGCGTGAGTGTATCGCGGGCTGGAGCGTTGAGCTGTGCGTCACTGAACGTCCATCAGCGTGATCTCGCCGCCGCAGTGAACGTTGAACTCGATGGCCGTCCTCACCGCCTGCTGCGCGATCGTCTCAGCGTCATCCTTGTCCCTGTAGAGGTTGTAGAGCGCTCCCAGCGCGTAGTCGGACCCCCAACCGATCGCATAGTAGTGGTTGAACCGCGTCACGCTCATGTCCTGCGAGACTTTGTAAATCCCGCTGCGATTTGCGATGAGGAACGATGAATCCAGATCGCCGAAGGGACTGTCCTTGGCTTGCGCCTGGTCGTTGACCATCGTGTAACGATCGTGCAGCGCTTTCCAGAAATCGAGAAAGAACGTGAAGATCGTTTGGCGGTCAGTGAGATTGGGCACGTCGTTTTCAGCGACGTAGTTGTCGATGATGTCATCATAGACGGCCCACCCGGTGCCGCCGAGCAAAACCGCGCCGAGTCGGCGAATCTTCTCGGTGGGGCAGTTGTCACCGGAAACACGTTGGGCGTCGCCGAACGAGGTCAGCGTGTCCGCGGCCATCACGGTCTTGTTGTTCTTGGTTACAGCAACGATGATTGACATGGGGGTATTGTAGTGAATCGCGGAAAGTGGGTTTGATGTCCTAGCTAGCTTTGGGTGCCACCGACAGCGACCGAAGGGAGTCGTCGGTGTGGTCGGACGAGCGTCGTGAAATCGGCACGCATCCCGGCGCGCCGGGACTCACTCGCTGTGCGTGGCACCCGTGTTTGATCAGAGGTTCGGTGGGTCGATCGCAAGTACATCGCTGTCTCTTTGGCCGGCATACCACTGGGCTGACGACCACGCCCAGTCGGTGGGTCGTTGTGCGAGTCCTCGTGTGAGAGGATTGCTGTGGATGTAGTTGAGCTTCTCGTGGAATTCGTCGTCACTTGCAATGTTCCGATCGTATCCACCGCCCTTCTGCCAGAAATGCAGCTTGCCCTGTGGATCGGTAATCCTCGACAAGACCGGTGCGTTGATTTCTCGCCAACGCTGCAACACTCTGTTTGCGAAGAGTCCTTTGAGATCCTTGAGCACATATGACACGGGATATTCCGGCAGGTCTGGTACGATCAATAGATGAACATGCTCCGGCATGATGACCCAGCCGTTGAGTTTGTATTTGGTTCGATCTCGGCAAGCTACTAGTGCAGCGACAAATGCGTCCCGTATCGCGTCGTTGCCAAACAACTCAAGGCGGTGGTAACAGGAGAAGGTAAGGAAACGGGCCTGTTGGGCGATCTCGAACCGTTTCCGTGTTCGTCGGTACTTCGCTATCACGCTGTAATCCTACTGTGTACCGGGTGCCACCGACAGCGAGTCCCGGCGCGCCGGGGCGAGTCGTCGGTGCGTAGGGAAGAGCGTCGTGAAATCGGCACGCACGACTCGCTGCGCTCGCTGTGCGTGGCACCCTGCATTCGCCTACTCACTCACCACCTTCAGGGCGATGAGGTCCTGCACATCGACGAGACCCACGGGTTTGCCATCGTGATCCAACACGGGAATCTCATCGTGGCGGTTCTCGCGCATCAAGCGCACGGCGTCGCGCACCAGATCATCGACCAGCAGATGCTCCGGCCGACGAGTCATCACTTCACCCACGACACGGTCCATGCCGTTGGGATCATTGAGCATG
>JADFGE010000207.1 GCA_022567855.1 Planctomycetota bacterium
GCCAATCGAACTTCCCCGCAAGATCAGCGCTGCCCGCAAAGGCAACCAGGCAAAGCGATCAGCAAGCGTGGCGGCGCAGCCGTCCCCAAAGCGCTCTTATAGTCCCGCTTCGGTGGCGAGTACGGCCAAGCACCGCGCCAATCAGTTTCTGACCATCTTCGCTCTGGCGCGGCGGTCCCTCCAGAATGTGCATCAAAACCGGGCCAAGAACACCGTTCGCAATAAGCAGCGCGCGGTGCGTCTTGAGCGCGCTCAGCGCGACCGCAGGCGAGCACAGAGCCGAACCTTCTATAGAACCAACGTCCGGGAGCGAACGCGCCTCGGGGGAACACGGAACACGCGTGGCTCCAGCCAGTCCCTCAGCCGCAGCAGGTAACGAGCCTTCGCTCGTTGGACGTTTTTTACGCCGTCAGTCACCCGTCATGGTTCTTCGACGCCTCACTGGAAGCCGTCGCCCTGTATACCGCGTATTCTCGGCGGTACGTAGGGATTCAGGAAAAGGTCGGTTACAAATACAGAAGCATGATTCGCTCCGGCGGACCGGAGTCGAAGCATGGCACCCATTCATGTTGTGTCAGTGTACTACGACGCGCCGACCGGCTCTTTCTTCTCGTCGGCTTTCTTCTCGTCGGCTAGGGCGGCGCGGCGAGAGAGCTTGATGCGGCCGGTGTCGTCGACGTTGATCACTTTCACCTTGATGCGATCGCCGATCTTGACCTCGTCACTGACGGACTTCACGTAACCGTCCGCCAACTCGGAGATGTGGCACAAGCCGTCGGTCCCCGGGGCGATTTCGATAAACGCGCCGAAGTCCTTGATGGAGACGACGTCGCCTTCGTAGATCGTGCCGACCTTGATCTCCGCGGCCAGAGCTTCGACCTCAGCCTTGGCTCTGGCGCCGGCTTCGCCATCGACGGCCGCGATGAGCACGGTGCCGTCCTCAGCCACGTCGATCGTGGCCCCGGTGCGCTCCTGGATGCCGCGGATCGTCTTGCCGCCAGGCCCGATGAGCTTGCCGATCTTCTCCGGATCAATCATCACGGAGATGATTCGCGGCGCGTACGGTGAAAGCTCAGCCCTGGGGCCTGGCAGAACCGCCTCCATTTTTTCGATCAGTTCCAGCCGACCCTTGCGCGCCTGCTCCAGGATCGTTGTGATCTCGTCGATTTGCAGGCCGCGGGCTTTGAGGTCAAGCTGTATGCCGGTGATCCCATCGCGCGTTCCCGAGACCTTGAAGTCCATTTCGCCGAAGAAATCTTCCTCGCCGATGATGTCGGTGACGTGCGTGATTTTCCCATCCGGCGCGGTGAACCGCCCGATGGAGATTCCCGCGCAGGTGGCCTTGATCGGCACGCCGGCGTCCATCAACGCGAGACATCCGCCGCAGACCGAAGCCATCGACGATGAGCCGTTGGACTCGGTAATGTCACTGATGAGTCGAACCGTATATGGAAACTCGTCGAGTTCAGGCAGCACGGCGAGCAACGATCGTTCCGCCAACGCACCGTGACCGATCTCGCGCCGGCCCGGCCCCATGATGCGACCGGCCTCGCCCGTGCAGAACGGCGGGAAGTTGTAATGCAGATAGAACTTCTTGGCATACTCGGGCATCAACCCGTCAACGATCTGTTCGTTGCGCGTCGTGCCCAGTACGCAGGTAACGATCGATTGCGTCTCCCCGCGCTGGAAGAACGCTGAACCGTGCGTTCGCGGGAGCAGTCCAACTTCAATCTCAAGCGGACGAATCTCCGTCGCCGCTCGACCATCGGCGCGCGTACCGTTTTCCGCTATAAGACGGTGCGCGGTCTTTTTCTCCAGTTTGCGGAACGCTTCCTTGGCGTGAGACTGACGCTTCTCGGCCGCAAGATGCTCGGAATACGCGACCCCCTCGGGGATCGCAAAGTGCTCTTCGATCATCCGATCGCGGAGCGCGTCGATGGCGTCGTTGCGCTCCTGCTTGCTGTGGATCTGCCGCAGCTTGGCCATCTCGTCACCGGCGAGATTCTTGACCTGCTCCACGACATCGTCCGGCGGAACACGCAGCTCGCCGACCACCTTGCCTTGTCCGTGGTCCCGGCCTTCTCCATGAGTTCCTGTTGCATTTCAAGGAGCGGCTTGATGCCCTCCTCGTACCCCATGCGAATCGCCGCCAGCACATCCGCCTCCGGCACTTCCGCCGCGCCGATCTCGATCATGTTCAAGCCATCAGCGTGGCCGGAGAGCACGAGGTCCAGATCGGAGAACTCCATCTGGGCATGCGTGGGATTGATGATGAACTTCTCGCCGTCGTCGGTGATAATCCGACCCACGCGGACCGTAGCCACCGGTCCTTGGAACGGGGCATCGGTCAAGCACAGTGCCGCCGAAGCTGCCGTACACGCAACCATATCAGCGTCGTTTTGTCCGTCGTGACTGAGGACCCACGCTTGAATCTGGACTTCGTCGATGAAGCCGTCGGGGAACAACGGCCGAATCGGACGGTCCATCATCCGCATCGTGAGGATTTCTTTTTCGTTGGGCGGACCCTCGCGCTTACGAAAACCACCGGGGAACTTTCCGCCGGCCCCGAGCTTCTCGCGGTAATCGCACTGAAGTGGAAAAAAGTCCAATCCCGGTCGAGGATCGGCCCGCATCGCGGTCGTGAGAACCGTGGTGTCGGCGTAGCTGGCCATGACCGCGCCGCTGGCGAGCCTGGCGACCTTCCCGGTTTCGATTTTGAACGTTCGGCCCCCGATTTCCCGCTCTACACAAACATATGCCATCGCTTGTCTACCTCTAGTAGAAGCCACCCCGCGCGGACTCTCCGCGCAGGTCACATTTTTTTACGGCCGCCGACTTCTAAGAGGCAGGAGGCAAACAACAGTCCCCAGACGCTCGTTCTCGCCCAACAAGACTGTGGCTTGCCTACTGCCACCTAATCGCCGGTCCGTCGCCCGACAAAAACTGATCCGGCCTACTTCCGCAAGCCGAGTCGCTTGATCAACGCTTGATAGTCGTCGTGCCTCGTTCGTGCGATATACCGCAACAAACGGTTTCGTTTACCGACCATCAGCACCAGACCTCGCTGCGAGGCGTAGTCGTGCTTGTGGGTTTGCAGGTGATCGGTCAGGCCGCGTATGCGATGGGTCAGGATCGCGATCTGCACCTCGGGAGACCCGGAATCTCCCTCCTTGCGCTGGTAGTCCTGAATCAACTGCGTTTTTGCTTCGGCGGCGATCGTCATCGTCGTCGTCGTATCCTCTCATTGGCACGCGTGGTCTTGGAAGCGGCTATTCTAGCCAGTTCGGTGCAGGTCGTCCAAACCGGCCCCGAGCAGGTCTGAGCACCTTTTTTGGGTGGGGCAGCAGGCCCAAGAGCCGGCATAGCTTTCCTGGAAGAATCGGATGCGAATCCTCATCGCTGACAAACTTGCAGACGAAGGGGCAGCCTTCCTCCAGGCCCAGGACGATGTCCAACTGACCGTCCAAACCGGGCTGGCGGGCGCTGAACTTGCCGCCGCCCTGCGATCGCACGAGGGCGTGGTGGTGCGATCGGCCGTCCAGATCACCGCCGATGTCCTTGGGCAGTGCGCCGCCGGCGGTGAATGTCGGCTGCGGGCGATTGTCCGGGCGGGCGTCGGCGTCGACAACATCGACCTTCCGACCGCCACCCGATTGGGTATTGCGGTCATGAACGCCGCCTCCGCCAGCACCGTCACCACGGCCGAGCACGCCTTTGCCCTGATGATCGCGCTGGCCCGCAACATCGCCCCGGCCCATGCGGCGATCGCCGCCGGTGGATGGGACCGCAGCAAGTTCATCGGCAGCCAACTTCAAGGCAAGACGCTGGGGATCGTCGGCATCGGTCGCATCGGCCGAACCCTTGCTCAGCGCGCGCTCTCCTTCGGCATGAAGGTGATCGCGCACGACCCGATGATCAACGCCGAGTCGACCCTGGACGGTCAGGTGCCTTTGGTTGACACGTTCGACGAGCTGCTCAGCCGGGTGGATATTGTCAGCTTCCACGTCCCCAAGACCGACGTGACCGCGGGAATGCTGAATGCCGCGACGTTCGCCAAGGCCAAACGGGGCATTCTCATCGTCAACGCCTCGCGCGGCGGGATTGTCGATGAATCGGCGCTGCTGAAGGCGTTAGAGTCCGGGCAATGCGGTGGGGCGGCGCTTGATGTGTACGAGACCGAGCCACCGCCGACGGACAGTCCGCTGCGCAATCACCCCAAAATCCTGACCACGCCGCATTTGGGGGCGTCAACGGTGGAGGCCCAGGAGGCGGTGGCGGTCGAGGCGTGTCGCGCCCTGGTGACCTATCTGCGGGGCGAGGGGATGAGCGGCGCCGTGAATGTCGGCGGATTGAGTCTTGATCTCACGGATCGCCAGCAAGCGTTCGTCGACCTCGGTGCGCGGATGATCGCGCTGCTGGACGCTGTGGTCGGGCGCGAGCTGCTGCACTCGGTACGCATCACCGTGCGCGGCGAGGCTCTGGCCGGACCGGCGGACACCATCGCCCGGTACGCGCTGGCCCAGTTGCTGGGGCGCCACCTCGACGAGCCGGTCAATGTCATCAATGCGGCGCTGATAGCCGAGCAACGGCACATCGACATGCAAACGATCATCGCCGCCGACCACGGCGAGGACCGCCTCGCAATCCAACTCCAAACAAGGCCAAACAAAGGGGACGGGAGTCTTTTCGCATCGCGTTCAGGGGGCGATCTACGAAGACGACCTGCCGCGCATCACCAACCTCGACGGCTACGCGATGGACATGGTCCCCGCCGGCCACATGGTCCTGCTCACCAACAACGATCAGCCGGGCCGCATCGGCCTGGTCGGTCAACTCTTCGGCAACGCCAACGTGAACATCGCGGAGATGGTGATCGGGCGTAAGACTGAAAGCGCAACCGACACGACGATCGCGTTGATGATTCTCAAACTCGACGAAGCGCCGACGGCTGAATTGCTCGATGAGCTGCGCGCCGCCCCCGGAATTCTAAGCGTCGCGAGTGTGGAACTGAGCGATATCTAATCGGTCAGTGGCGGCTCGCTGTTGGCAGTGTTTGCTTCGGTTGCGCACCTGCGGAATGCGGTGTGGTAGGTACGCAGATCCTTGTACATCCGAAACGATCCAATCAGAATGCCAGCGGCGACGACGAGGAAAACGCAACCCGTCACGGAAGACAAAACCCCCGGCCTAAACAACGCTCCTCCAGCTGCAGCAGGCGCGGGAGGCGTGGCAGACAGCATCGGTGGGATGAGAGCGGTAAGAATAAAGACTGGAATCGCCCATCGAAAAAAACGGGCTGATTTTAAGGTGCGGGATCGAAGATCATGGTCCGGAATGCGCGCGGCGAGAACTGCCAACCGACCCAGAGTCGCAACAAGTGCGACGGTGAAGCAGGTACCGACAGATAGGAAGAAGATACCTGCGTATATCTGAGGACTGGTGCGCACGAACGGAAGGAGCCAGACTACGGAACTAGCTGGAACACAGACATACATTGCCAACAATCCCTGTCGTGCCACATTTCGATTCGAGCTCGAAGATTCGCGTAAGCTATCGCGCGGATCTTGGGTGGTAACAAGCGCGCAACCGAGTGTTGCGAAGAGTGCCCCAACGATCAGGGCACCGCCGAAGCTCAAAAATAGAACACTGAATACCCAAGTCGGAATGTTGAAGCCGAATCCGAAAGCGAACACGAAACCCAGGCCAAATCCCAAGAAAGGAATCGCGAACGCAGAGACCATGACGATCAGACAGAATCG
>JADFGE010000208.1 GCA_022567855.1 Planctomycetota bacterium
ATCATTTGAGCCGGCTGACGACGATGGCGGCAGCAGCGGCGCTGTTGGTGTCTTTGCCGGGCGCCGTCGACGCCGATCAGGAGGAGGCCGGGGACGCGACGGCGACCCCAGCCGCCACACCTGCGTACCGGCAGGCGAACACAGTGGCGGTGCTGTCGATACGAGGCGATATCGACCGGGTGACGCTGCGATCGTTGGAGCGACGTGTCCGGTTGGCGAAGCGTCACGGCGCCGAAGCAATCGTGCTGGAGATCGATACCCCCGGCGGCGCGGTTCTTGCCACGCTCGACATCCTGCATTTGATTCGAACCGAGGCGCCCACCAACACCGTCGCGTGGATCAATCCCAAGGCATACTCAGCGGGGACGATCATCGCGCTGGCCTGCCGCGAGATTGTGGTTGTCCCCGATGCAGCGTTCGGAGACAGCGCCCCGATCAGTATGCTGAGGCCGCTCCCCCAAGCTGAGCGAGCCAAACAAGAAGCGCCGATTCTTACTGAGGTGATCGACTCAGCGAGGCGAAACCACTACGACGAGAAACTGGTTCAAGCGTTCGTCAGTGTGGGCGTCGAGCTGTGGTTCATTGAGAACCAAGAGACGGGAGCGCGGATTTTCGTCGATCGTGAGGAATACCGCTTGGTCTTCGGCGAGGAGCCGCCGGATCAAATCACACCGGTCGCGCCGCCATCACCACAACCGGGCGGTCAGATCATTCCCCCAGTCGCGCAGCAAGTCGCACCTTGGTTCGAGCACTTCGCACCGGTGAACACCCTGCCGGTCGATCCGGAGGAGTTGAAACGTCAGATTGAGTTCGAGCAGGATTTGCCATCGTCACGACCAATACTGACAGAAGCGGATCGCGGCAAGTGGAGGCTCATAAGACAAGTGGTCCCCAACGATCGGCTTCTCGTGGTGAAGCCGGCCGAGGCAATTTCTTACGGATTGGCGGCGGCGGTCATCGCCAACGACGAACAACTCAAGGCGTACTTCGGGGCCCACACACTGCTGCGCTACGATCGCTCGTGGTCGGAGTCGCTGGTGCGGTTCCTGACCAATCCGATCGTGATGGGCGTGTTGATCCTCATCTTTGTCGTTTGCCTCCTGATCGAGCTGGCGGCGCCGGGCGTGGGCGTCTTCGGGGCAACCGCGGTCGTCTCGCTGCTGGTTCTGATTGGAGCGCCGTGGCTGGCGGGGATGGCGCAGTGGTGGGAGATCGTGCTCATCATGCTGGGACTGCTGCTGGTGGCGGCGGAGCTGTTCGTGATCCCCGGTTTCGGCGTGGCGGGGATTCTGGGAGCACTGTGCCTGTTCGTCGGTCTGGTCGGAACCTTCGTGTCGGGCGACCTGCGGACACCGACCGGCCAGTCGGAGCTGGTGGTTGGCCTGGTGGCGACCTTGACCTCGCTGTTCGCAGCGGGTGTCGTGCTGTGGTTGGTGGCCAAGCAGATGGAGACGCTCCCGGTGCTGGGAAGGTTTGTGCTCAAGACTGAGCTGGGCGCTGCAGACAGAGGCGAAGGGGCAGGGCTGGGCCTGCTGGAAGCGATGGGCCAGGCTCGCCGAGCGCTAGAGCCGGGCGACCTGGGGGTGGCGGCCACCGACTTGAGGCCGGCCGGCCGGGCCAGCTTCCAGGGGCGCCCGGTGGACGTGAAGTCCGTCAGCACCTATATCGAACGTGGATCTCCGGTGCGCGTCGTGTCCGTGGGTCGATTCGTCATCGAAGTGGAGGAAACCGAGCGATGAGCCTGTTGCTGGCCCAAGCGGCCCAAGAGCAGACCGACGCCTATCTGTGGTGGGGGATCGCCCTGACGGCGGCGGCCCTGGTGTTGTTCTTCATCGAGCTGCTCGTGCCGACCGGTGGGGTGCTGGCCCTGCTATGCGGGACCGCTGCGATTGGATCCATCATTGCGTTCTTCATGCATGACACGGTGTTCGGCGTGACGGCCCTGGCGGTATACGCGGTCGGAACGCCGATTCTGCTGGTTTTCGTCTTCAAGCTCTGGCTTCATTCTCCGCTGTCCAAACGAATGGTGCTGGGTGGAACCGCGATACTGCCGGAACGAGGCGAGGAGCGCTACCACGAATCGGAGAATGCCCGGTCGCAGCGGCTCAGCCAAATGGAGGAATTGATCGGAGCCGAAGGCATGACCCTCTCGGCCCTTCGACCGGTGGGTTTCGTCAAGATCAGCGGACAGCGGATCGACGCCATGGCCGAGACCGGCGTCATCGAGGCCAATATGCCGGTCGTGGTCACGGACGTCTACGACAATCAGATCAAGGTCCGGCCGCGGTAGGATCGGTCAGGGCCGCAGATCAGCGTCCCAAGACTCAATCGATGTGCTAAGCTAGGCGCGGGCACCGTCGACCTCGCTCGCATCAACTGCTGACAAGGCAACACACCATGAATTCACCACCGTCCATCATGTTCTTGGCCCTAGAGCCCGTGATAATCGGGGCTTTGGTCCTCGGCGGCATCGTCGTCCTGTTCTTCCTGTTCTTCGTCTTCCAATTCGTCGGCCTGTGGGTCCAGGCGCTGGTCTCCGGCGCGCCGGTGCGGTTGATCGATCTGATCATGATGAAGTTCCGCAAAGTGAACGCGCGTGAGATCGTGTACAACCGCATCAGCGCCAAGAAGGCGGGGATCAATATTCCCTCGGACGATCTGGAGTCGCACTTCCTGGCCGGGGGGCGGGTGACGAACGTGGTTCGCGCGATGATCGCCGCCGACCGAGCCAAGATCGCCCTGACGTGGGAGGGAGCCACGGCGATCGATTTGGCGGGGCGCGACATCCTCGCGGCGGTGAAAACTTCCGTCGACCCGAAGGTGATTGACGTTCCGCATCCAGGAGGGGGCAAGACGACGATCGACGCGGTGGCCAAAGACGGGATTCAGCTCAAGGCCAAGGCGCGGGTCACGGTGCGAACGAACATCGCACGACTCGTCGGCGGGGCGACCGAAGAAACCGTCGTCGCGCGCGTCGGCGAGGGTATCGTTTCGGCGATCGGCTCCGCGGCATCGCACAAGGCGGTGCTGGAGAACCCGGACGCCATCTCCAAAGCGGTGCTCGACAAGGGGCTCGATTCAGGCACCGCCTACGAGATCCTCTCGATCGATATCGCCGACGTGGACGTGGGCGCCAATATCGGCGCAGCGCTCCAAGCCGATCAGGCGGAGGCCGACAAGAAGCGATTCCAGGCCGAGGCCGAGAAGCGCCGGGCCATGGCCGTGGCCCAGGAGGCTGAGTACACGGCCGAAGCGCAGAAGAACCGCGCGCTGGTGATCCTGGCCGAGGCGGAGGTCCCCAAGGCGATGGCCGAAGCCTTTCGGAAAGGACATATGGGCATCATGGACTACTACCGCATGAAGAACGTCGTGGCGGACACGTCCATGCGGGACTCCATCGCCGGCGATCAGCAAGATTCCAAGACCTCCTAGGCGATCCCACTCGGCGACCGCGCATGCACAGGCCCGCAAGCCCAAGGCATACCGTTTGAAGTATGATCCCGCGACCCGGTGCCTATCTTGCACGTGGTCATTCCGTTCTACAACGAACCCGACACCATCCAACCGTGCGTGCGACGCGTTGTCGATGCGCGCCTCGGCGAAGGTTGGCGGAAACAACTCGTGATCGTTGACGACCACTCCGACGATCCGAGCTGCGTCGTGCTCGATTCACTCGTTCGTCAGCTTCGGGAAGAAGGTTGCGAGGTTGCGCTGCACCGCCATGATGTGAATAGAGGCAAGGGGGCAGCGGTGGCGACGGGATTCGATGCCGTACTCGACACCCACCCGCCCGAGGATGATTTGGTGATCATTCAGGATGCTGATCTCGAGTACGATCCAGCGGACTACGCGCAACTTATCGAGCCGATCATTCGAGGTGAGGCGCAGGCCGTAGTCGGTACGCGCTGGGGCGCGCATCGTCCAATGCGCGGTTTGCGGCGACGGCTTCACCGCTGGGGAAACGGATTCCTGACCACGTGCAGCAACCTGATGACCGGATACCGGGTCCGCGACATGGAGTGCTGTTACAAAGTCTTCGGTGTCGGGTTGCTGCGTCGTCTCCGGCCGTGGCTGAGCGAGTCGCGATTCGGGATCGAGCCACAGATCATGGCCGGCCTATCTCGAATCGGGGCAACCGTCGCCGAAGTACCCGTCCGTTACGACCCCCGCTCGATCACCGCGGGCAAGAAAATCGGGTGGATCGACGCGCTCCAAGCGGTCCGCGTGATTGTGCGAGAGCGATTTCGCTCGACAACCACGCCCAGCGCAGGATCAAACGAAACTGAAACTCCGCGTGGCTGATACCTCGATCAACGATGCGCATCTGCTCTCGCCCCGGCGGCTGATCGTCCAACTCGTCGGCTTCGTCATCGGAGCGGCGCTGCTCATCTGGTGCATAAAGCTCGCGATCGGCGGCGGCGATTGGTCGAAGCTGCGCGACGCGAACGTGGGGCTGCTCGGCGTGCTGCTCGGATGCACCTGCGTCAGCCTGTTCATCAACGGGTCGACGTTCTGGCTTACGGTGCAGCCGGTGTCTCGATTGCCGTTTTGGGATTTGCAACGCCTGAATCTCGCCTGCAATCTATTGAACTACGCCCCGATCCGTGCCGGTGCGATTGCGCGTGTTGCGTATCACATGCGTGTGGACCGCGTAAGTTTCTTGCAGATTGCGGCGTGGTTCGGCTCGATCCTTTACATTATGGCGATCGTCATCGGAGCGTGTCTTACCGCAACGATGATGAGACCGAGCCTCGACTGGCTTTGGGCGATGATCGTTGCCATCTTGTTGATCGTCGGCGGCGTGGTGACGCGCGTGATTATCTCACACCGGTTGTTTGCAAAATATGGTCAGGGCGTCGATCTGATTCTGGGCAGCCATCGCGTGCTATGGGGAGCGATGGTGCTTCGGTTGTTGGATTTGAGCGCGTTTCTGGGGCGCATGTGGGCGGCAGCCGCGATCCTCGAACTTGACGTGCCAACGCACCACATTGTGATCCTGGCCGTGGTGGCGTTCACGGCTCGGCTCATCCCGTTCGGTCGTGTGGGGTTTGCCGAAGCAGCGGTGACGGCCTTGGCGGCGCGGCTCGCAGCGTCTGGTTTGCAAGGCGCCTCCATCGAAGCGATGCTCAATGACTCCGGACCGTGGGCGCAGTTGGCGTTGGTCGAGTCGGCTGGTGAAGCCCTGATTCTCATTCCCAGCGGTGCGATCGCCATTGTGTGGCTGCGACGGCGATGGCGAAAGGCACGTCGCTCCGCCTGAGCGGGGTCTCGGGCACATTCAACTCATGAGGATGACACAGTCGCACCGCCAGTAGGTACGCTAGTGGCATGAATACCATCGACAGAAGAACGTTTCTCACCGCGTCGGCGGCCTCGGTACCGCTGCTGCCCGCACTCGTGTCAGCCTCATCCGCCATCCAACCCAAGCGATCGGCCAAGGGGCCAATGGCGATCAGCTCTGCGAACGGCATGCGCGCCGTGACCAAAGCAGTCGAGATGATGCGAAGCGGTTCCGCGCCCGTCGACGCTGTCGTACACGGCGTGGCCATCATCGAAAGCGACCCCAACGACATGTCTGTCGGCTACGGCGGCATTCCCAATGAAAACGGCGTCGTCCAGTTGGATTCGTGCGCGATGGATGGACCAATGCACAAAGCCGGCGCTGTCGCAGCGATCGAGAACATCAAGAACCCCGCCCAAGTCGCGTTGAAAGTGTTGCGCCGCACCGACCATGTCTTACTCGT
>JADFGE010000209.1 GCA_022567855.1 Planctomycetota bacterium
GCACCCCTGCTCTTTCGCCAAATAAATCGAGAGGCATCAGCACGCAAGCCTCCACAGGAGCTTGACGAGACCTCCGCGTGTCCTGTTGTCACCAGTCTCGGCCGGGCAACGCGCCATGGCGCGCTGAGCCGTACCGTACTTCGGCCCCGATGCAGGATGCAGGACAAATGGGAATCGCGGTGATCGCTTGACGAACCAGCCATGAATGACGGCGTCGAAATGTCCGAGCAGTTCGCGCAATCAGACGCCGGGGCGCCGTTCGATGAGCTCGGCTCGGGTGGTCCAGCCGGGCGGGCCGGGGGCGATGGCGCCTCGGTCCGGGACCGCTGCGCCGCATTGCGAATTGACTGGATGGATGAAGCGCCGTCGGCTACGCCGGAGGCGGTCGCTCTGATCGACCCGGAGATCGCCGTACGCCTGCGGGTCGTCCCCCTGCGGATGGCAGATGGTCGGTTGGTGGTGGCCATGATCGACCCGCTGGACATCGCCGCCGTCGACGAGGTCTCGACACTCACCGGCCACGTGGTGACGCGGATCGGCGTCGAACCGCAGCCGTTCTCGGAGCTCATGCGGACGCACTATGGCACGACGGCGGCCCGCATCGCCGAGAGCCTCGCCGACGAGGCCACCGACTCGTCCACCGAGCTGGAGCACAATCTCGACGCGATCGATGCGGCGGACATCCATCGCATGGCCGAGCAGCCGACGTTGATCAACCTGGTCAACCTTGTGCTGCTGGAAGCAATCCAGTCGCGGGCATCGGACGTTCACATTGAGCCGTTTGAGAACGAACTGAAGGTCAAGTTCCGTATCGACGGCGAGCTGTCGGAGCAGGCGCCGCCGCCGAAGCACCTTCAGCCGGCGTTGATTGGTCGCATCAAGATCATGGCCGGCATGAACATCGCTGAGCGCTACGTGCCGCAGGATGGTCACATCACGCTTCGGTTCGAGGGCCGTAAGGTCGATCTTCGCGTGTCAACGGTGCCCACGCTGTACGGCGAGTCGGTCGTGATGCGAATCCTCGACAAGAGCGCCCTGCGTCTTGATTTCGAGACGTTGGGCATGCACGAGTCGCTTCGCGACATGGTCGACGCCCTCATCGCCAAGCCGCACGGGCTGGTGCTGGTGACGGGTCCGACCGGTTCGGGCAAAACGACCACGCTCTACGCCGCCCTCAGCAAGCTCTACGACCCACGCAAGAAGATCATTACCATCGAGGACCCGGTCGAGTACGAGCTCCCCGGCATCAACCAGATCCCCGTGAATCCCAAGCGCGGTCTGACCTTCGCCACGGGACTGCGGCACATCCTGCGACAAGACCCGGACATCATCTTCGTCGGAGAGATCCGCGACCGCGAAACGGCGGAGATCGCCGTGCGCTCGGCTTTGACCGGTCACTTGATCTTCTCCACCTTGCACACCAATGACGCGATCAGCTCGATCGGCCGACTCATCGACATGGGCGTCGAACCCTACCTCTTGGCCTCCGTGCTGGAGGGCGCGTTGGCCCAACGCCTCGGTCGGCGGGTCTGCCCGCACTGCCGCGAGCAAATGCCGATGCCGGAGGACGTCAGCCACCGCCTTTCGCCCTCGGAGCTGGAACTGTTCAACGGCTCAGTCTGGCGGGGACGCGGCTGCACGAAGTGCAACGAGTCCGGCTACCACGGACGGATCGGATTCTTCGAGCTGGTCCGGGTAACCGCGGCTCTGCGGCGGGCGGTGTCCGAGAACCGGCCGGCGGCGGACCTCCAGGGGGCCGTCGACGAGTCCTTCATCAACATGCGGCGGGATGGGCTGGAAAAGGCCGCCCAAGGCCGAACCACGATCGAAGAAGTCTTGCGGGCCACGCAAGATATTGAAGACTCCATCGTTTGATTGACGTATGGCATCCTTTCGGTATCAGAGCCTCACGTCAGCAGGACAAGTCCGCCAAGGTGTGATCGCAGCTATTGATCGCCCGGCCGCGGTCCGAATGCTGCTGGGTCGGGGCGAGACGGCCACGAGCATCGATCCGGTTCAGGAGCGTGACGCCCACCCAGACCCAACTGGGCCCGCCGCCGTCCTGGAAGGCTCGCCGTCGGGCCGCCCGGCTTCGGGCGCGGCTCAGACAAGTCTGGCCGCTGTCCTGCACCGCCGACTGACCAGACCCTCGGCTCACCGTGCAGAGATGGCCACCCTCATTCGCGAGCTGGCCACGGTCATCGAGGCCGGCCTTCCCATCATGCAAGGTCTGCGCACCGTGCGGCGTCAGTGCTCGAACCGAACGATCGCCAGCGTCCTGGACCACCTCATTGTGCGCGTCGAATCCGGCGCTCCGCTGTATCAGGCCGCGGCTGAGTACGGCCCGCCGTTCGACGACCTCATCATCGGCATGCTGCGGGCCGCCGACGCTTCCGGTGAGATGAGTGAGATTCTGCATCAGCTGGCTGATCTGCTCGATCGGTCGCTGGAACTCCGCCGGGAGCTGCTGGGGGCGACGCTGTATCCGATGATTCTCGGAGCCCTCGTCGTCATAAGCGTAATCATTCTGGTAACGGTTCTCGTACCCCGACTTATCGAGCCGCTCGCCGGTGAATTCAATTTGCCGATGCCGACCCGGATACTCCTCGGCATCGCCGGGTTCGTTTCGAGCTATTGGATCTACTGCGTGATCGGGACGGTGCTCCTTTGGGTCGGCTGGCAGGCGTGGGTTCGTCTTCCCGCCAACCGGCTGCGCGTGGACACGCTGAAGCTGCGCATCCCCGTCCTGGGGCGGCTACTGCGCGACGTCGCGGTCGCCCGGTTCACACGCACGTTGGGAACGCTCATCTCGGCCGGCATCCCGATCCTCGACGCCCTGCGCGTCACGCGCGACACGCTCGGGAACGCGGCGCTCAAACAGCAGATCGACACCGTGCGCGAGCATGTCACCGCCGGCAAGTCGCTGGCCGATCCGCTGGAGCGCTCGGGACTGTTTCCCCCGCTCTTGGTCCAGGTGGTGAACCTCGGTGAGCGATCCGGACGCCTCGAAAGCATGCTGCTGCACGCCGCGGGCGCATTTGATCGTCAGGTGAGCAGCTCGATCAAGCTGTTCACCAAAGCGTTCCCGCCCCTGCTCATCATTATCATGGCAGGCTTGGGCGGATTCGTTCTCGCCGCGATTCTGCTTCCCCTGCTGGAACTGCAATCAATGATTGGTTGACTCGCGCCGACCGGACTGGGATATCGGCGCTCTTTGGGAGGTCCTGACATGACAACGAGATATGCCAAACAACACCAGCCTCGTCAGGTTCGCCGAGCGTTCACGCTGATCGAGATCATCGTCGTCGTCACGATCATCGCATTGTTGGCCGCCTTGATCGCTCCGCGCCTCATCGGGAAGGTGGGATGGGCCAAGGAGAGCGTGGCCAAGAGTGAAGTGCGATCGATCGGGACGGCGGTCACTATGTATGTCACGGACACGGGCACGACGCTCGACGACAGCTTTGATCTGGAGGTGCTCCTGCTCCCGCCCGGAGAGGGCGGCGGACCACAGGGCCCGTACCTCAACAAGGCTGAGGACCTGATCGATCCGTGGGAGAACCTCTACGCCATTCGCGTTCCCGGCGAGGTGAACTACGACTTTGATGTCTACTCCATTGGACCGGACGGCCACGCCGGCACCGACGACGACATCTCCAACTGAACGGACTGAATCGACCGCACGATGCCCATATCCGTGAAGCCAACTAGCCGAGCATTCACGCTCATGGAGTTGATCATCGTCATCATTGTGATGGCGATGATCATGAGCATTACGATCCCGCGCCTTGTCAGCCATGGTCGTCGTGAGCTGCAAGTGGCGGCGGATCAACTCCTTGACATGCTGACGATGTTCGCCCAACGCGAGGCGACCGAGCAGAAACCGATCGCGTTGTGGCATGATGCGGATCGCAACTGGATCGTCCTGATGGTTCTGGATATTGATCCGACGGACCCCGAGGCGCCGCCGGACTGGCGCCTTGACCCCTATGTATCGCCGGTCAAGCTCCCTTCGACCGTAGACTGGCGCTACGTCCAGGCGATTCAGGATGGTGAGCACGTCGACTTCCAGAAGTGGCCGATCGCGACCCGACCGGGCGAGCCTCGGCCGACGATCGAAATCTCATTCGCGAACGAAGAGGGATTGACCAAGACCATCATCCTTCCTTCCCACGCGTTGGCCCCCTATCAACAGGGCGAGCCCGGGGCGTATTCCGATCTGCGGTATCCCATCGATCTCGATGCCGCCGGTCGCCGGCAGGAGGATTGGTGAATGACCGCCTTGCTGCGCCGTCGCCCCCGCCGGGGTTTTGCGCTGATGGACGTGATCGTCGGCGGCGTGATGCTCGGCATCGGACTTGGTGTGGTGCTCACGCTGGCCAGCCGAGCCATCACCGCCCAAGCCCAGGGTGAACGGCAACTGGTCGCGGCGTGGTTACTCGATGAGCTGCTCGCGATGGTCGTCGTCGAAGGTCCCGTTGAGTATCCGCATCTGCATCCCACACACGGTCAGTTCGACCCTCCGTTCGAGGGTTTCCAGTTCGAGGTCAATCTTGAAGACCTCGGCGTCGGACAGCCGTTCCTCGTGACGGCGACGGTGCGCTGGCCTCGGGGTCGCGAGGAACGTCAGGTCCAGGCACAGACGTATGTCGCCCCGCGCTTTGTCGATCCGGAAAACCCCTACGAGCAGCGCATTCCCGTAGAACCGATTGATCGAATCGACAGGTGGTACGACGATGAATAGGCCCGGACAGTCGCATCGAGGCTTCACGCTCGTGGAAGTGATGGTGGCCGGCATTATCACGACCTTTCTGCTGGGCTCAGTGAGCATGAGTCTTTCGCAGCTGGCCAAAGCCAAGGCGAGCACGACACAGCGGCTGGCGGCGCATCTGCGCGCCGACGCAGCGCTCGAATCGCTGCGCCGCGAGATCGTCTCCGTGATCCGCAGTGACGACCTGTTCTGGTCGCGCCTTCTCATCGAAGACGACGCGATCAACAGCTCGGTCGGGCGCCTGGATCGCGACGAAATCCTGGTCTTCACAACGCGGTTCCGTCCCATCCACCCCGTCGAGTTTTCGGGCGAGGGGATGGAGTATGAGTCGCAGTTTCGCATCGAAGACGACGAGCTCGGTCCCGTCCTCTGGCACCGCCGCGACGCCGTGCCGGATGAATACCCGCGCGGCGGCGGGACCGCGACTCCGCTGGTCGATGGGCTCATCTCGCTGAGTATCGAAGCCTATGACGGCCAGCAGTGGTACGAGCAGTGGGACTCGGACCTCGACGGCCTGCCGATGGCCATTCGCGTCACGGTGGCCGCCAGTGGCCACGCGCTGGGCGACGAGGCGTACGACGAACGACTGCCGATCGCGATCTTGCGAACGGTGATCCCAATCGATCGCGTGCTGCCGCCGCTCGATCCGAACGCCCAAGACGAGCTGCCCGAAGGGGAATTGGGGGCAGAGAGCGCGGCCACCGGCGGCGCCCTCAACCGCGACGCCGAGACCGGCGCGGACGGTGACACCGGGGTTGAAGCGCCCGGGCGCACCCCCAGCGGTTCCACCGGCGGTTCCACCGGCGGTTCCACCGGCGGCAGTTCCACCGGCGGCCGAACCGGCTCAGGCCCCGACGTCACCAACCAAGATAGAGACAATCGCAACCCCCGCTCGAGGGTCCGCCCGTCCCGCCGCCAAGGAGGCCCATGATCGCTTCGCCTCACATCAACGTCCCGGACACCCGCCCCG
>JADFGE010000210.1 GCA_022567855.1 Planctomycetota bacterium
GAATCCCAAGTAATTCTCAGGCGTTGACCGGGCGCCATGCTTCATCCCCGACCCGTCGGGGTGAAGCATGCTTTGCCCTAAAAGGGTCAAAGCATGGCGCCCGCCTGCGGATCAACTGCGATTCGTATGAGAAGATAGCGGGCGCCGACTGCGCGGAAGCGGTTATGATGGCCGCGCTTGTCTCGTTCCTCGCCGGCGTCGGCGGGCATAGGCTGAGTTGAGTTCAGTTTGTGCTGGACGCGAAGAGCCGATTCCAAACCTCGGCGTACCTCGCTTGGGTGTTCTGAACAACCTCCGCCGGCAACGGCGGTCCGGGCGGCGTCTTATCCCAGGTCCCCGCATCCACCAGCCCCTGCAGGTAGCTTCGTACGTACTGCTTGTCGAAGGCGTGCTGCTCGACGCCCGGCGTGTAGGCGTCCGCCGGCCAATAACGCGAACTGTCCGGCGTCAACACCTCGTCGATGAGAATCAACTCGTCGGTCGGTCGGCTTTGCCCGTCCAAGGCATAGCCGAACTCGAATTTCGTATCCGCCAGAATGATACCGTGAGAGAGCGTGAACTCAGCGGCCGCGGTGTAAATATGCAGCGAGACGTCGCGCAACCGCTCGGCTGTCTCCGTGCCGATCTGGGCGCACACCTGCTGATAGTTCATCGGTTCGTCGTGACCCGAGGCCGCCTTGGTCGTCGGCGTGAAGATCGGCTCGGCAAGCTTCTCTGATTCGCGCAAGCCCTCGTCCAGCGGGACACCGCAGACGCTGCGGCGCTGTTGATATTCTCGCCAGCCCGAGCCGGCCAGGTAACCACGGACGATGAACTCGACCGGGACGACCTTAGCCGCCCGGCAAATCATGGCCCGTGACTCGATCGACAGTCGCTGCGAGGCGTTCAAGCCGGCGACATCCCTGGCATCGGTCGAGACCACATGATCGCCGATGACGCCGAGCGATCGAACGAAGCTGAACCACGCGGTGCTGATCTGCGTCAGCAGGCACCCCTTGCCGGGGATCGGCGTGGGCAGGATCACATCAAAGGCGCTGATTCGATCAGTCGCGATAATGAGCAGGCGCTGCGCTCCATCCCCTTGAGCCGCCAGGGAATAAAGGTCACGGACCTTCCCTTCTCGCCGGCCCGGCAACGGCAGATCGCTTCGGATCATCGGCTCGGGACAATCGACAAGAGCGGCGTCGGATTCATTGGACATGCACCCACTGTATCAGCTACGCCGGTCAAGGGCGAGAGACGCCGGCCGGCGATTTTCGCAGGTGAAATCTCACGCACAACGCCAGGTACAACTATAGTGTTGGCACAGCCCTGCGAGACCGCCCGCGGCTCGACCCTTTGCTTGATTCACGATGCTTCGATTTGCCGTTTACGACGACCGCGGACCAGCCAAAGACTGGCCGCTTGACGCAGCCTACCTGATTGGGTCGGACGATGTCGCTGTGCGCGGGGAGCTGACGTTCAAGGCGGGTCATATCCGGTGCACCACGCGCGCGAACCATACAGTCGGCCTGTGCCTGCCATACGACGCTGGTCCGCTCGGTCGGCTCATGCTCCAGACGTGCTTGCTGCCCGATCGTGACCGGCCATACCTCCTGTCCCTGGAGGTGGCGCGGCATCGGCTCAAGACCTTCATCGCCAAGAGCGAAGAATGGCAGATGTTCGAGATCGAATCCGATCATCCTGCTCCGCGGGAGTGGGAAAAGGCACGGAAACTGTTCTCACAAGCGCTCAACGAAAAGGACCAGATTCAGGCGGACCGCTTGGCTCGGCGCGCCCTCATTCACGCGGTTCAGGCGAACGAGCGGTTGGCCCTGGCCCATGCTGAGCTCTTCCTCCACTGGCGGTTCGGGAACCGTCCCGCACCGCCGACGACGCTCGGGGTGCGTATTCACACGGGCAAGGACACCTCGGCCCTGCGCGACCTCCTCACGCGGGATTTCGACATCCTCGTGTTCCCGCTGCGGTGGAGCGAACTGGAGGTCGAAGAAGGACGCTATGACTGGGCGCCGCTGGATCGCTGGGTTCAATGGGCCCAAACCCAGGACAAGCCGTGCGTCCTCGGCCCCCTGCTGGATTTCTCAAAACGCGCGCTGCCGAAGTGGATGTACGTCTGGCAGCACGACTACAGCACCTGCCGTGATCTGGTGTACGAGCACGTCGAGCGCGTGGTGAAACGCTACGGCTCCGCGGTCGACATGTGGAACGTGGCGTCCGGTCTGAACGTCAATGACAATTTCCAGTTTACCGCCCAGCAGATGATCGACCTGACCTACATGGGTTCGCTGATCGTGCGCCAACTTCACAAGAGCGCGCGGACGATGGTCGAGATCGTCGAGCCGTTCGGCGAGTTCGGCGCCGCCAACCGAAACTCGGTCGCACCGTTGACTTACCTCGACCAGATCGTGCAGGAAGGAATCCCCATGGATTGCGTGGGCGTTCAGCTCTTGTTCGGTCAGAAGGGGCGTGGACGAGAGACGAGGGACTTGATGCAGATCAGCAGCCTGCTCGATCGGTTCCTGACGCTCGACCTCCCGGTGCTGGTCTCCGCCGTCGGCGTGCCCAGTGAAGCGCCTGAACCGGGAGGCGGCTGGTGGCATGAGCCCTGGACCGCTCAGGTGCAATCGCGATGGGTGTCGCGCGCCTTCTCGATCGCCATGTCCAAGCCGTTTGTCGAATCGGTCATCTGGAGCGATCTATACGACCACCCGGGTAGTGATCTACCCGGGGCCGGGCTGGTCGATGCCTCGGGACGAACCAAACCGGCGCTGCAACGGCTGGTCGGCATGCGCAAACGACTCCGCAAGCCACTGGGGCCGCCGCGCCGACTGTTGCATCGCGTCTCAACGGGCCCAGCCGATGCGTGAGTCGCCCCGCCGGTTGCCCGGGGCCCTGTTCGTCAGCGGTCTGCTGGCGCTGGGACTGGGTTTCGCCGGAGGGCTGCGCCTCCACCGTCCGGTCGCGGTGTTGAAAGACGTTGGGGCCGACCATACCCCGATTCCCGGCTTGGGTTGGCCCGATCTGAGAATCGACGTCAATTCAGCCGAGGAGGCCCAGCTCGATCTGTTGCCGGGCATTGGTCCGCGGCTCGCAGCCCGAATTGTCGAGGATCGCCGCACGGAAGGGTCGTTCGCATCCTTGGACGAGCTAATGCGGGTGACCGGGCTCGGTCCCCGGCTCGTCGAACGACTCCGCCCCTACGCCGTGGCAACCGTCCCGGACGTACTCCACACCGCCGCCTCACCAAGTCAACAATTCGCCAGCCGAAGCGACTAGCGCCTTGTCCATCATCAACCCCGGATCGTCGGGTGTTTGGTGGCGTAGAACGAAGTGCGGTAAGGACAAGACGCACGATAATTGCAAATTAGCACTTTTTTGGCCCATTTTACCTCGCCGCTGCTAAACTACCAGTACAGGTCTTGCCGTTGGGGAGTCTCCGGCATGAGGATGAAAGGGAGCCCGCAAAGGTTCGACCGCGACGTCGTGGAGACGGTCCGTCCGGATGGAGTGGCTATGAGTCCCACCCCGCCACGGCGGATCTGCGACACGGCGGGTTCCGACCAACATTGAGGGATGTGCCATGAGTATTGGAAACAACAGAGGTCGAACCTTGGCGATGGCTGGTCTGGTCGCCGGGGTCCTCGCCGCTTCCAATGTGGTCTGCGCGCAGATTCCGTGCGGTGGTTACGAGGTCACAGCGATCATCCAAGCACCCGAATGTCCGCCGTTTGGGTTTCCGCCGACGATTGGGACGGCGATCAGTGAGCCGATCGATGGCGGTCTACCCAATGTGGTGGGCTACTACCAGTCCTGCACCATCGGTCCGGATACGGCGTTCCTCTGGATCGGCAACGAAGACCAATTCATCACGCTCCCGATGCCGCCGGGGACTATATCCAGTCGTGCCTATGACATTGCGGGCACGCAGATCGTGGGCGCTTTCGATCTGAGTGGCGACGGACTGGGCGGACTCGCCTTCGTCTACGATTACGAGACTGACGAATTCATCAACCTGGGCACCTTTCCGCCAGGCAACTTCAGCATCGCTCGGTCCATCAAAACGAACATGCAAGTGACGGGCTACTGGGGAAACTTTGTTAACGGAGATCCCGCTCGCGAGGCGTTCATCTGGGAGAACGGGCGCATGACAAGCCTCGCCCCAGACCTCGGCACACCGGGGAGCGAAGCGCATGATCTAAACTGCACGGGACAAGTGACCGGTTGGATGGGGATTGCACCGCATATCAAATCGAATGCGTTCGTGTGGCATCAGGGCGAAGTCACTGTCCTTCCCTTCATACCCGGCGGATTCTCAAGCGCGGGCGATGCGATTAACTCCCGAGGTGACGTGGCCGGGCTTGGGTGGATGTTTGACAAGGACGCGAATGAAGATGTCCGCCGCGCCTTTGCCTGGATCGACGGCGAGATGATTCGGTTGGGTACGCTCCCTGGCTATCCCGAGTCTTCTGCGAAGGGCATCAACGATGATCGAACCGTTGTGGGCCATGCCTTCACCAATACATCGCGCGCCTTCGTCTGGAAAGACGGGGTCTTAATGGCCTTGAACGATCTCATCTCACCAGACGTCGGCCTGAACATCAAGGTCGCCTTGGCGATCAATCAGACAGGACAGATCATAGCCTTCGGGACGGACCCAAATTCCGTGTCGTGGATCCTCACGCCGATCGAACCGCCGGTCGGTGATCTGGACGGTGACTGCCACGTCGGAGTAAGTGACCTGCTTATGCTTCTGGGTGATTGGGGGCCGTGCAAGAACTGCGACGATTGCCGGGCAGACCTCGATGGTGATTGCAGCGTGGGCGTGAAGGATTTGTTGATACTACTGGGTAACTGGGGGTAGGACGTAACCACAGATGAACACTGATGAACACAGATTGACGAAGGTATTGGTTGGAGCGATTGCGGTATGTCTCCTTATGACGGAGCACGCCTTGGCCCAGCCGTGCGGGGGGTATGAAGTGACCGCGATCATTCAAGCCCCGGCTTGTCCGCCGTTTGGCCCGCGCCCGACGAGCGGCTACGGGGTCAGCGAGCAAGGGAATGTGGTCGGGTCCTACCTGGATTGCGCCAACGCGTACAGCCAAGCCTTCATGTGGTCGCCAGAAACTGGGTTCGTCATCCTCCCCACGCCGCCGGAAAACATTATGAGCACGGCGTACGACATCGAGGGCTCGCGGATCGTTGGCACCTTCGATCTCAGTGACGATGGACTGGGCGGACTCGGTTTCGTTTACGACGCCCAGACGGATGACTTCGTCAACCTAGGTACTCTTCGCGGCGGCAATTACAGCACCGCTCGGGCAATCAACACGAACATGCAGGTAACTGGCTACTGGGGAAACTTTGTCAACGGTGACCCGAGCGCCCTCGTCTTTCTCTGGGAGGACGGCGTGATGAACGACGTCGGACCGGCGATCGGTGGAGTGGCTAACCGCGGCTTCGATATGAATGACGCCGCGGCCATCACCGGCTGGTGGCGTGAAGCAGATGGAGATGAGCGAATAGCCTTCCTCTGGCATGATGGAGGAATGACTGATCTCGGACCGATCCCGGGCGGCTTCACGTCAGAGGGCCTCGGGATCAACATCCATAATCAAATAACCGGCGCGGGACTACTGCCCGACCCCGACGGAGGTGGCACACTGACTCACGCGTTCTTCTGGGAGAACGGGCGAATGGTTGACCTGGGCACTTTGCCGGG
>JADFGE010000211.1 GCA_022567855.1 Planctomycetota bacterium
ACCATTTGGTTCACGGGCTTGCCGTGCTCGGGCAAAAGCACCCTGGCCAAAATGTTGGCCGAGGTGCTTACGTCCGAAGGGCGCCGGGTTGAAACTCTGGACGGCGATGAGGTACGGCAGAGGCTGACCAAAGATCTCGGCTATTCCAAGATGGACCGGGACGAAAACATTCGACGGATCGGCTATGTGGCCAAACTCCTCTCCCGAAACGGCGTCGTAGTCGTCGGGGCTACAATATCTCCCTACCGCGAAATTCGGGACGAGGTCAGACAAGAGATCGGCCGGTTCGTAGAAATATATGTGAAATGTGATTTGGAAGTTTGCGAAGCGCGGGACGTCAAGGGAATGTACAAGAAAGCTCGAATGGGCGAGATCGCCAATTTCACCGGCGTGTCCGACCCATACGAACCGCCGCTGACTCCCGAGATCACCGTGGAAACAGACAAGGAAACGGCCGAGGAAAGCCTGCGTAATATATTGGAAGCACTGGCCAACCTGAACTACGTGGACCGTGACCTGTTGGGACGGGTCCGGAAATCCGGACCGGCGGGCGCCCGCGAGTCCCGCACCCAAAATGGTGGGTCCGTTTAATCTCAACCAATACGAGTCACCAGGCCGGATGCGACAGTGAAAGCAAGATTCAAATCAACGGTTCGAAAGCTCGGTTTGTGGCGCATTGCGGTAATTGTGCATGACGCCGCTAGGCAGCTGCAAAGGATAGTCTATCGAGCCGCCGCGGGTTTAACTCTTAGCTTCGGTGTACAGCTGAAACTCCTGCCGCCGACTACCCTTCTGCAGTTGATGTTTGTCAGTCCGTCCTCCATCACCCATGCTTTGACCAGCACTCCGCCGCCAGAGAACCGGCCCGTTTGGGATGGTGAATGGGACATTAACAAAGAGCCGCTCGTGCCCGGTCCCAACGGCGCCGGGGCAGGTTTCAGAACGATATATGAGATGTTCGCAGATGGGAAACCCATTGAGGACACAAGTCAATACAAAGTCTTGGAGATGGAACTCCTTACCGGCGGCGAGACCAGAGGCGAGGAAAAGTATCGCACCAAGGAACAGATTTTTAAGCACCTGAAAAGATACGAACAAATCTTCAATGACATCAAGGAGAATGGCTACAAGTCTCAAGAAGAGCAAGGTAATCCCCGTCTCGATCTTGATGGGAAACCCAGGTTTGATGAGATAAGGGTTTACATCGACCGCGATGGTGGTTTCACGATTACTGACCATCGATCGTCCCCGTTTCATCGCTCGGCGCGGGGGCCAGCCGGAGGCTCTCGGTGTCGCCGAACGCCAGTTTCAGCTGGCGGGTGGCGCGGAGCAGGAGGTTCTTCACTGCGCTCTCGGAGCGCTCCATCCGTTCAGCAATCTCTCGGATCGACTGACCTTCCATGCGCGACAGCTCGAGCACGGTCTGGTGATCGGGGCTCAGAGTCCGAAGCGCCTTCATAAGACGTTCCTGCCGCTCCTGCCTGCGCAGTCCTCGTGACGGCGCTGCGCCATCACCCTGCACGTCGCGTTCAAGACGAAGCGCCGGACGCCGACCCTCGTGGCGAACGACATCGAGAGCGACGTGCGAAGCGATTGCCTGCAGCCAGCGGTCAAACGAGTCTTCGCCCTGCCATTGGAATCGAGACAAGGAATGAAGGCCACGGACATATGTGTCCTGCAGCACATCTTCCGGGTCGACGCGCTGCCGGATCGCGGGACTCAGCCGAGTTCGGATCGAGGCGAGCAGGTGAGGTCGCAGAGGCTCGAATAGCTCGGCGAAGGCTTGCAGGTCGCCGCTTCGGGCCCGCTCGACGAGGTCTCTTGCTCGAGTATCATCCGGCATGATCGCACGCATCTCAGCCATCTATCGTTCGTCGCGCTCGATGGTCTCGCGCACGATCGACGATTTCACTGATTATCCTACTCCAGGCGCTGGTGCTGCCCTAGCCGCGCCCGAGCCCAATTGGAGCCCGCCCTGCCCGGCGAAAAGCCCTGAAGGGCATGGCTGCGGCGCAGCGAACGTTACCAAGAGGGTTGCTCTCAGAGCTATTTCACGAGACCGAGGATCACGCGGCCTTGCGCCTGTCCAGCGATCGATTCGACGCAATCATGCTCTGAGGTGCTGACGGCCGATTCAGACGCAAAGCGTCTGGTGACGAAATGAACGCGACCGAATCAACTCGTGTCCAGTTTGAGCGCAACGTGCGTCTGTACCCCTGGTATGCCGTTGGGTTCAACGCGTTCGCCTGGATGCCGATCTTCTTTCTTTATTTCTCCGAGCACATGTCGTTGGAGCGAGTGCTTCAGCTCGAAGCGATCTATTACGTGGTCGTGGTTCTGCTCGAGGTGCCTTCGGGATACTTCTCTGATGTGGTCGGGCGGAAAGCGACACTGCTCATCTCGGCCTCCGCGCTGATCGTGGCGTACGTGTTGTTCGTGATGAACACGTCTTTTGTCATGTTCGTCGCCGCCCAAGTATTTCTGGCTGTGGGGATCTCGTTCAACTCCGGGACGGATACATCATTTCATTACGACTCGCTGGCGTCGCTGGGTCGTGAGCAGGAGTTTGCCCGGCGTGAAGCGATCGTGGCGAGAAACGGATTACTCTCCGGCGCGATCGCCGCATTGGTCGGCGGGTGCGCCGGCTCATTCGGGCTGCACTGGGCGTATGTGGCGTCCGCTGTGGCCGGGGTCGGTACGCTGGTGATTGTGCTGGCGTTCGTCGAGCCTCGTTCCCATGAGCGGGCCACGTTCGTTAGCGCCGGTTTCTTGCGTCAGCTTCGCCTTTGCGCGCAATACCTGCGTCAACGGTCGCTGGCCTGGCTGTTCGGGTTCGCGGTGCTCATGACCGTGCTGAATCATGTTCCGTACGAGTTCTATCAGCCGTATATCAAGCTTATCAGCGCCGACTTTCCAATCTCCGATGCGGTGGCGCCGGCCGCCGCAGGGGTGCACATGGCCCTTGCGATGCTCATCGGGGCGTACGTCGCAGCGAACAGCATTCGCATTCGTGATCGCGTGGGGATCGGGCCGACGCTTTTGCTCAGCGTTGTGCTTCAAACGGCGCTGATTGCGGTCATGGCGGTTGCGCTCAGCGCGTGGATCATCCCGCTCGTCTTGCTGCGGGTGGCGCCGCGAGGCTTGATGACCGCTCCGCTGAATGCCGCGATCACGCCGTGCGTACCCCAAGCCCAGCGCGCCACATATCTTTCGATTCAGAGCCTGGTCGGCCGTCTGTCGTTCTCCGCGGTGCTGCTGGGACTTTCAGCACTCGCGGGGGGAGATGCGGTGACCAATTGGCCGTCCCTGAAACGAATGCTCTTCGCCTGCTCGCTCTTCGCCGTCGTCGGCCTCTTCCTTTTGTTGATCAGCCAGCGTTGGTGTTTCTCAGCACAGCGCGAATCCTCAACACCCCGAGAGGCTTCGCAGTGATCCGTGAATGAGAACGACCCGAGCGGATCCCGACAACGCGATCTACGCCAATCTGACGGATTCGTAGCTGTCTGGGCCGCAGGAGCGTGTACTATATTGATCGACGGACCCGCCACGCCCTCGTCCGCTGCCGGCCAATCGGAAGGGTCATTGGTTACGGCGGACGGTATTTGGCGCGAATAAGGACACTTCTGAGACGGAGGAATGAGCGTGAACGATTCTTTTGGACTTGAATACCTGGCGGTCATCGGACTACTGGCGATCTGCGGACAGACTTTCGGCGGCAACAATCCACCATTCAATGCTGAGCTGATCGGACAATGGAACGGGCTTGGCGGCTCGAATGCTGACGTCTGGGGCGACGGCGACTTTGCGTACATAGGCGCTTTCGGAAACCCCAAAGTCGGCATCGTCGATATCAGCGATCCTGCGAATCCGGTCGGGATGGTGTACGTCCTGCCGCCGCCGTACGGGGGCGCTTCAGCCCAAGACGTTAAGGTTGGCGACGGATTGCTGTTTATCTGTCTCGAAAGCACCAGCGAAGGCAGCGTGCACATCGTCGACGTACGAGACCCAATGAACCCGGTCGCACTTGTCGATGTCATTATTCCAAGCTTCACTTCGCCACACAATCTGTTCTACGACAACGGATTCCTCTATATCACCGGCGGCAGCTCAGTAGACGTCGCGATCGTCGACCTCACCGGGCTTGATCCGGACAATCCGCCGGACGGTCCGTTCACCGAGGCGAAGTGGATTGTCGAGTCGATTGGCAGTTCATCGGTGCATGACATTACAGTTGCGAATGGAAGATTGTACGTTGCCGCCTGGGACAGCGGGCTTTGGATATACGACGTCTCGAATGTGGCGACGCAGATGCCTTCGTTCCTTGGCCAAACGCCGGACGGCGGGAACAACACCCACTCCTGTTGGCCGACCTCCAACGGCGATTTCGTTGTCACCGGCGAGGAGCGCTCCGGCGGTGGAATCAAGGTCTATCGCATCACCGACAAGGGGGGTTCCCTGACGCTGGAACTGACCGACTCGCTCGCGTTGCCCCAAGACGACACCTTCAGCGTGCATAACCAACTCATCGATGGGTACCGGCTGTACAACTCGTGGTACGGGGCTGGGCTCTTGGTCCACGACATCGATCCCAAGACGGGCACGATCGAATTGTTCGCTAGTTACGACACACCGGGTAGTAACTGGGGCGTCTACCCGTTCCTGGGTCAGGATCGCATACTCCTTTCCGATATAGGCGGCGGTTTGAAAATCGTGCGCATCGGTACGGATGTACCCGGCGATCTGGACGGCGACGGCTCGGTCGGCGTCAAGGACCTGCTGATCCTGCTGGGCGAATGGGGCCCGTGCGCCGACTGCAAGGCTTGCCTCGCCGATATCGACGGCAACTGCACGGTCGGTGTGAAAGATCTGCTCATCCTCCTGGGTAATTGGGGGTGATGAAGAAGGCATCAAGGCATCGAGGCATCGAGGCATCGGGAAGAAGGCATCGAGGCATCGAGGCATCAAGGCCCCGATGGAATCGGGATCTCCGCTACGCTTCGACATCGGGAAGAAGGCATCAAGGCATCGAGGCATCGAGACATCACGGGGAAGAGGAAGGATCGAGGTTTGGGTGATAGCCGCTAGCCGAGGGTGGTAACCCTCGGATCCCGGTGGTCGGCGACGGCAGCGCGCACGAGATTTTTTGCGACATAGGGATTAGTTTGCGCGCGCCACAGACGCCGCGCCCCCGCCCCCGGAAATTGACTCGTTGACATTGATGATGTGAACACGGAAGAACAGCTCCTTCTGTAGAGGGAGCCACGGCCGCCTCTGCGCGCGCCGGGAAGGTATTCTCGGTACCTCGGTCCGTCAAATGCGGCTTGGCAGCTCGCCAGGCGGGATTTTTTTCTAAGAATTTTGAGCGAGGGTGAACGATTCAGCGCCTCTCACGTGCGCGCAGGGGAGGGACTCAACACAGAGGCACAGAGAACGCAGAGGGGAAGGAAGGGATGAGCCATGAGGGATGAGCCATGCGGGAGAAGGGAAGCGTGGGGCACGGATATCTTCCCGTTTAGCGGGTGACGCGCAGCGTCCCTTTTTTGCGGCAAGCCGGACCTGAGGCTTTGCGAAGTCACAGATCCGCCTATGGCGGGGTCCGGGTCTCCGTGAAGCGGGAAGAGGCCACAGATCCCGATGGAATCGGGACGGATAAACACAGATGGTCCGGGGGCCGAAGGCGGAGAAGGTTGAAACACGGAGGGCCCC
>JADFGE010000212.1 GCA_022567855.1 Planctomycetota bacterium
CCGCGACGCCTTTCGCGTTGGGATGGATGCCGTCGGGCTGGTTGAGGCTCGGCCTGAGCGCGACGCCATCCAGGAAGAACGGGTAGAAGTCGACACCATGCCGTTTCGCCAGCGTTGGGAAGACACCGTTGAACAGGGCGCCATAGTCGCGCCCCAGGTTGGGCGGTGCGTACATGCCGGTCAGCAGCACCGTGACGCGCGCGGCGCCGAGCCGCTCGAGGATCGCGTCGAGGTTGGCATAGGTCGTGCGCGGGTCGATGCCGCGCCGGCCGTCGTTGGCGCCGAGCTCGACGATGACCGCGTCGGGCCGCTCGGCGAGCACCCAGTCGAGGCGCCGCAGGCCGCCCGCCGTGGTGTCGCCCGAAACACCGGCGTTGATCACTTGCGCCGCGACGCCATGGGCGGTGAGCGCGGCCTGGAGGCGCGCCGGAAAGGCGTCGCGCGGCTTGAGGCCATAGCCCGCCGTCAGGCTGTCGCCGAGCGCGACGATGCGCGTCGCGCTGGCCGCCCGGGCCGAAAACCGGGGCGCAACCGCGGCAACAGCGTCTAAGAGCCTGGTCGATGCACCGACTGTGGAGCTTCGGATCGACGGCATGACCTGTGAGGGCTGCGCTGCATTCATTGAGCATACGCTCGTAAAGTTACCCGGCGTACGAAGCGCCTCGGTCGTCTACACTGATCGGCGAGCACTCGTCGCGCTCGACCCTGATTCTGGGCTCTCGAACGAAGACCTGATCAGTGCCGTCGAGAAGCTGGGCTACCAGGCGAGTCTTGGGAATCCATCGACGCCGGCTATCCAAACGACATCATCCCAGAAGGAGCGTTGATCATGAAGCTCTTCCGCAGTGTGCTCGCCGTCGCTCTTAGCGTCGGTTTCATCGCCGAACCGGGGCCGGCCGCAGTTGAGCAAGTATCGGTTCGCGTTGACGGCCTGGCATGCCCGTTCTGTGCCTACAACATCGAGAAGCGCGTGAAGACGCTTGAAGGTGTCGAGCGGGACGCCCGCATCGTCACGAGTATCGAGCACGGAATCGCGAAGTTTCCTTGGAAAAGCGGGATTGCCTTTGATCCAGCGGCTGTTCGCACGGCGATCCGTGAAGCGGGCTTCACCCCGCGGGAGTTGACCGTGACGGTGACGGGTGCGATTCAAGTCTCATCAAACCGCGATGCACAGACGATGCTGGAGCTGGTGGACGAGGACGCAAAGTTGACGGTCCTGGTGACACCGGGCGAGCGAGCCGATCAGCGAGAGTCGTGGGACCAGATGCGTGCTCTGGGGCTCCTTCAGGCCGCCAAGCTGCGCGTCCGCGTTGAAGGTGAAGTCCGTGCAGACAGCGCCGATACACCGTGGAGCCTCATCTTGCACAAATGGGCTCCGCTGGAGTACGCAGCGCAAGTCGTCGCGGAAATCGACGATCTCGCGTGCGAACAGTGTTCAACGCGGACGATGCGGGCTCTGATGGAGCTAGACGGCGTGATTCACGTGGAGGCGGATTACGAAACGGACCGGGTACACATCTGGACGAGGGACGAGGCGCCGGACCTGCGTGTGTTCCGTGAGCGGATCGAAACGCTTGGTTTCAAGGTCACTCACGTGCACGAGCTGGATGAGGTGAGCGTGGATGGGCGCGATAAGTAGATCGCACAGCGTCATCGGTGTCGTTATGGTTGCGCTCTTGCTCCTATCCTGTACGGACGCTGACCAGGCGCAAACGACGCTGGGCGCTACTTGGGAAGCGACGATTGAGCATGAAACAGTGCGTGAAGCGGTCGGGCTTGCCATCGTTGGTCAGGTGCTCGTAGTGAGTGACCCGCAAGGCGGCCTGATCCACCGTTTCAGCCTTGACCCGACAAACCGCGGTGAGATGATGGCGGGATGGTCATCAGGGATCGAGCGTCCGATGCACATGGAGGCAGACAAGAACGGCAGGCTCTTTTTGGCCGACTACCTGAGCGATCAAGTTCTGCTTTTCGCCCGTGACGGGTCGCTCGTGATGAGCTTCGGAACGTCCGGCTCGGAAGAAGGTCGGTTTGACGCCCCGGCCGGCGTGGCGGTCGGCGACGACGGTTCAATCTACGTCGCCGACTTCAACAACCATCGCGTACAGCGATTCGACGCCGAAGGGCGATTTGTTCAACGCTGGGGCCGGGAGGGCCACGAGCCCGGCGATTTCTATTACCCAACGGACGTTGCCGTCGGCCCAGAGGATCGCGTCTATGTAGCGGACGCCTACAACCATCGCGTTCAGGTCTTCACTCCAGACGGTACGTTCGTGACCGCCTGGGGACGGCAAGGGAGCGGGCTGGGCGAGTTCGACGTCGCCATCGGCTTGGGCGTTGATACGCAGGGTCGCGTGTTTGTCGCCGATCAGTTCAACCACCGCATCCAGGTCTTCGATCGCCGGGGCAAGTGGCTCGGCAGTTGGGGCGAACATGGCAGCGAACCGGGGCAGTTCGACCGGCCGAGCGACATCACCTTCGACGATGCCGGTTTGATCTATGTCGCTGACTTCGGGAATGCCCGAGTGCAGGTATTCACAGTTCATCAGATCACCATTGACACAACAAGGGAGGCTGCAACATGGCCAGAATCACGACCCGCTCGATCGTCGCTGGGCCGCTGGTGGTACTGACCGCCCTTGGCGGGCTGTCCACCGCGACACACGCTGCGGGACTAAACACCAATGTCGCGCTGACTCCGCCGTTGGACGGAACGATCCTTCGTCTCCAGTTTCGCTATACCCGGTTGTTCAACGACCCCACGTCGCTGGATCGCGAGGTCCATCTGAGCGTCCAACCGATCACGTTGGTGTACGGCGCGACGCCGAACCTGGCGCTCATCGGGACCCTGCCGATCATTCATCGCAAGATCGAGTTCGGCTCCGGTGCGACGAAAAGGGACACCGGCATCGGTGACATCCCGCTGCTCGTCAAGTACCGATTTTTCCAGGATGACAAACCCCAACAAACGACGCGGTGGGCCATGATCGGCGGCGCGGAAGTGCCGACCTTCGACGATCCCTTTTCCAGTGAGAGCTTCGACCCGATCATCGGCACCGTCTGGACGCATCAGCGGCTGGATTGGTGGATCGACTGGGACGTGCTCTACAAGTTCAACACCGCAGGCGGGATCGCCGGTGATGACGAAATCCGGGCCGACGTGGCGGCATCACTGACGCTGCTCAGCGGCGAGAGCGTGAACCGGGGCCCGTGGAGCCTGTACGCAATCGGCGAGATCAACGCGAAGTATATCACCGACGGAAGCGCCCAAGTCTTTGCCTCACCTGGCATACAGTTATTCACGTCCAGGTGGGTCGTGGAGGCGGGTGTGCAGCTGCCTGTCTATCAGGACATGAAGTCGCCACGACTTGAGACCGACTTCACGTTTGTGCTCAGCGTGCGGATTCTCTTCTGACCGTGACAATCCGGATGGCGCAGGAGGACAACGATCAATCGGGAGCCTTATACAGCCTCTCGTACAGAGTCTTTGGGAACAACAACACATTGAACAGTCAGATTGCCGTCCGTCCACATAGGAGTTTGTCGTTGGTTGCAGTCTGTTAGTTGTACGTGTTTAGAAGTGGTGAATCAGTCCGATCACGTAACCGTTGTCGAACTCCCGCGGCTCAAAGAGCGGAAACTGCAGCGCTACTCGGATTTCCCATTCGCTTGTGATGAGATAGCTGACTCCGAAGAGGACCTCGGCGGTGCTGCGCCCTTCAAGTGCTCCGTTGAGTTGCGTTCGGCCGGTCAGCTCGGTAATGAAGTTGATCAGCCCCGGTGGGAAGTGGCGCCCTCCGTGGGTCGAGACATCGGATGATGTTTCGGACAACGATGGGCCAAGCAATGAATAGGTCAGCGCGGCATTCCACAGGAACTCGGCGTCGCCGCTATCAAGCGCGTGCTCGGTTCCGATCTGTCCCTGGAAAGTGACCCATTTGCCTAAATCGTACCACCACGAGAAGGTCGGCGAGAGGCTCGTTTCGCCCGAGCCAAGACCTCGGCGTTCGTTTCCGGTGGCAATCCCGATCTCGAGGTTCCCAGATAGCAGAAAACGCTCCGTGTCCACAAGAAGAACGCGCGGTGCGATCGCAATGTCGCCGAAGCCGTTCTCGTTCGGCTCGGCCTCGAGCTCTAGGAATATGTAAGGCGCTTCGATAACCAGCCCAATTCTCCGCGTAAACGCCCATTCAAGTTCGGCTTCGAGCTCCATTTCGTTCTCGTCGGCGCCGCGTAATTCCGTACGCCGCGGCGCAGCCGATGAACAGCGCTCCGAACGCTGTCACCACCGACGCTCCCGTCGGAAGGTCCCACTGAGCGCTCGCGGCAAGACCGGCTGTGCTGGCCGCAAGCCCGAACACCCAAACAACCAGCAGGCGAGTTCGCGTTTCGCTAAAGAAAATCATTGCGCAGGCGGCGGGGACGATCAGGAAACTGAAGACCAACAGCACACCGGCGATCTGCACGGAGCTCGTCACGACGAATCCGAACGTCGCGTAAAACACAAAGTCCCAGATATAGATGTTCAACCCCGAGCTCCGCGCCCGTTTGGCTGACGTCGAAATCGCAAAGAAACGATGACGAAGGACGAAATGGATCAGGCCGACGGCGGCACAGATTGCGGCGGCTCTGGCGACTTCGGGCCAGTCGACAAAGAGTAAACGCCCGACGAGCATGTTCTTGACCTCGTCCTGCTCCACGGCAATTTTCGAGAAGATCAAGAGGGCGATCGCGGTGCTCACCGCGTAGACAATCCCGATGATCGCCTCCTGTGGCACCCGGGCGTCTCGGAATCGTCCGACCGTGAAAACGGCGGCGCCCAGGATCGTAAAGCCAAGGGCACAGGCGTATGCCTGCGCCGAATGGGGATCGAAGCCGAGTAAGGCGCCGACAGCCGCCCCCATCGCCGCGACCTGAGCGAGCGCCAGATCGACAAAGATCACTTCACGCATGATGACGTGGATACCGAAATAGCAGAGGATCCCTGTCAGGACCAGACACGCGACGAACGGAGCCGCGAGTATCTCAAGCATGGGTTGTTCACTCCGTAGGTTTACGATTGGTCCGTCTTGCTGCTCGGCCTCGGCCTCACCGCGCGGTTCAATCCCGAGCTCCGCAAACGCGGTCAGGAGCGTGTCGACGTTGTATTCAAAGAGCTTCTCGTAGGTGTCCACTTGAGGGACGCCTCGAACCTGATGCACGAGGACGACCGCTTTGCCGTTTGCGCGGCGGGCGACGGCGTCCGCGTTCTTCTTGCTGTTGTACGTTTCGACGATGACGATCCTCGCTCCGCTGGCCTTCATTGCTTCGACGCACTGACTCAGATGCCGCGGGCCCGGCGAGATGCCCGGCTTCGGCTCCACCTCCGCGACCTTGACGAGCCCGAAGCGGTCCAGCAGATACGGCCAGGTGCGGTGATAGGTCACGACCGGTGTGCCGCGATACGGCTCCATTTTCGCCACAAGTCGATCCGTCATTTCACGAATCCGCTGTGAGAACGCTTCGTAGTTGGCTTCGAATGTCTCTGCGTGAGCGGGATCGGTTCTCATGAGCGCATCGGTGATCGTGCTGATGTAGAGCATCGATCCTCCAACGAGCAGCGGCACTTTTCCGCGCGCGAGGATGTCATCGATGCTCTTACCCGCCTCTCGCTGATACCACCCCACCGTGATCTCC
>JADFGE010000009.1 GCA_022567855.1 Planctomycetota bacterium
GTGCAGTTCGTCGCCAACTTCGCGCTGTATGTCGACTCGCTGACGCTGCTGTGGATGTTGTTTGTGACCGGTCTGGGGACCATGATCGCGCTGTACGCCACCGAGTACATGGAAGTCGACGTCGGCAAGGGGTACACGCGGTTCTTTGCGGGGATCAGTGTGTTCCTCTTTGCCATGAGCGCGCTCGTTCTAGGCGACAACCTCGTCATGCTCTACCTGGGCTGGGAAGGCGTGGGGTTCGCCTCGTATTGGCTCATTGGGTACTACTACAAGAAGCCCTCCGCCGTCGCTGCCGCAAAGAAGGCGTTCATCGTCAACCGCATCGGCGACTTTGGCTTGGCGCTGGGCATCTACTTCATCTGGCACAACTTCGGCACGGTCGAATATCGCGTGCTCTTCGAGGCGCTGAACGCCGGCGGATATTCCACCGAAACGGCCGGTTGGTCCGTCCGCGCGATCCCGTATCTGTTGATGCTGGGCGCGTTCGGCAAGTCGGCGCAGCTTCCACTATACGTTTGGCTTCCCGATGCGATGGAAGGTCCTACGCCGGTCTCCGCCCTGATTCACGCCGCGACGATGGTGACCGCGGGCGTGTACCTGATCGCGCGGATGTATCCGGTGATGCTGCTGGACGAATACGCTCTGCCCATCGTCGCGTGGATCGGCGGGCTCACGGCGCTCCTGGCGGCGACGATCGGCATGGCGCAATACGACATCAAGCGCATCTTCGCCTATTCGACGATCTCACAATTGGGGTACATGTTCCTCGGGCTGGGTGTGCTGACGTCCTTCGGCGCAGCGTACCACGTCTTCACCCACGCCTTCTTCAAAGCGGTGTTGTTCCTTACCGCCGGGGCCGTGATGCACGGTTTTGCCGGGCAACTCGATCTGCGCAAGGTGTCCGGTCTGCGGCACATGCCCGGCTGGCGCATTGTCAGTTGGACGATGTTCTACGGCTGCCTGTGCCTCGCCGGCTTCCCGCTGATTACCAACGGGTTCTACTCCAAGGATGAGATCATCGCGCAGGCGTTCATCACGCCGGGATTCGGATTCGTCGCACTCGGCGTCATCGGCCTGATTACTGCGTTGTTTACAGCGTACTACGCCTTCCGTGTGTGGTTCCGTGTCTGCGCGGGACCGGTCCACTTTGAGCCTGGCGATGACCATCACAACGGCGAGCATGGTGGGGGGGAGTTTCACCCGCACGCGCCGCGCCTGGTCATCAACCTTGTCCTTGTTGTCATCACGATCGGTGCGATCGGGTCGATCTTCCTGGGCGATTGGGCTCTGCATGGAGTTGAGGATTCCACGGCGCGCTATGAAAGCCCGCATGTTGAAAGCGCCGGCTTCTGGGCGGACCCGCACTATTGGATGCCCTGGGTGGCGAGTGCAGCCGGCATCGGAGGCATCCTCCTCGCGTGGTACTTCCATCTGGCCAATCGCAATGCAGCGGAACGTATGAAGAACGCGCTGCTCGCCAACGGTCTGACGCGCTGGCTGCCGACGGCGATGGAGAACAAGTGGTACGTCGATGAGCTGTACCACGCGACCGTCCGAGCGCCCCTGTGGATCTTGGGCCACTTCCTCAACCTCTTTGATCGCTACGTTGTGGACATGTTCCTCGTGGACGGCATCGCGAAGTTGCCACGCGCCTTAGCCAGGACATTCCAGCCTCTGCAAAACGGCATCCTGCAGTCCTACGCGGTCTCGATGGCCGGGGGCGTCGCCTTGGTGGCGGTGCTCGTGGTGCTGATGCCCCAGCTCGTCGAGTGGGTGCGCAGCGTGATGGGAGGCGCCGGCTGATGTCGCTCGTGCCGCTGATGATCTTGCCGCTGCTCGGCGCGCTTGGGGTCGCCCTGTTCCCGGGCCGCCGGGCGAAATGGATCGCACTGGGCGTCTCGACGGCGACGTTCCTTTACAGCGTCGTGCTGGCGATGGCCTTCGACTGGCACGACGGCGGGTTTGCCTTCGCTTCCGACCCACCGGTGGGATGGCTGGACGAGTTCGATATCACGCTGAGCATGGGCGCGGACTCAGTGTCGATGTTCCTGGTCCTGCTCACCACGCTGCTTATGCCGCTTTGTATCTGGGGATCGTTCACAGCGATCAGGGAGCGGATCAAAGAATACTTTGCTTGGATGCTGGGCATCGAGGCGGCGATGATCGGCGTGTTCATCGCCCGCGATCTCATCTTCTTCTATGTCTGCTTCGAGTTCACGCTCATCCCGATGTACTTCCTCATCGCGATCTGGGGGAGCACCAATCGGGCCAAAGCGTGCATCAAGTTCTTCCTGTTCACGTTCACCGGCTCACTGGTTGCGCTGGCTGGGTTCTTGTATATCGCTTGGCAACACGCGGCGTTGCCGGGCGGCAAATGGACGTTCGACATTGCCCGGTTGACGACGTTCGCCGCCACGGGACTGAGCGCAACCGAGCAGGCCTGGGTGCTGTTGGCGCTGATGACCGGATTCGCGGTGAAGGTGCCGCTGTTCCCCGTGCATACATGGCTTCCGTTGGCGCACACCGAAGCGCCGACGGCCGGTTCGGTCATCCTCGCCGCCGTGCTGCTGAAGCTGGGGACCTACGGCCTGTTCCGGTTCGTGCTGCCGATGGTCCCGGAGGCGGTCGTGGAATACGCGCCCGTCATCGCCGTGATTTCGATCATCGGCATCTTGTACGCGGGGCTTATCTGCTGGGTGCAGGAAGACATCAAGCGGCTCATTGCCTACTCCTCGGTCTCTCACCTGGGATTTTGCGTGCTGGGATTGTTTGCCCTGAATCCGCTGGGCGTGCAGGGCTCGGTTCTGTACATGATCAATCACGGCCTTTCCACCGGAGCGCTGTTCTTCCTCGTCGGAATGATCTACGAGCGCTACCACACGCGCGAAATGTCCCAGCTCGGTGGACTCGCCAAGCGCATGCCGGTGTGGGCGTTCTTCATGGTGTTCTTCGTGCTGGCATCAGTTGGCCTGCCCGGCTTGAACGGATTTATCAGCGAGTTCTTGTGCCTGATCGGCGCGTTTACGGCCAGCGCGGACAATGCGGCCTATCCGGGAGTGCTCGGGCCGTGGTATGCCGCGGCGGCTGCCCTGGGGATGATCTTCGCCGCCATGTACCTGCTCATCATGACGGGCAAGGTCGTGTTTGGTCCCCTCAAGGAGCCGGCAGCGACCAATAACAGCCACGGCGTGAAACTTCCGGCCGATCTCACTTTTCGGGAGATTGGCGTGCTGGCCCCACTGGCGGTGCTGTGCCTCTACATCGGGTTCCAGCCCAAGCCGTTGACCGATGCCTTGCAGGGACCGATCACACAGGTCCTGGCGGTGTATCCGGAAACCGTCAGGCAGCACCTGGCCGAGAACGCGCCTGCGATCGACGAGCTTGATCGCGTGATACTGACTATGACCGAGACTGATTCCGACCGGAACAAGGGAGCCGACGATGGCTGACAAGCTGTGGTTCCTGATTCCCGAGATATGGCTGTTCGTCGGCGTTGTCGTCGTCTCCGTTATGGGTCTGTCGCGGCGGAAGATGTTTCGCGACCTGCTGCCGTTGGTGGTCTGCGTCTTTCTCGTGGGGGCGTTCATCATCACGCCGTTGCTGTACAGCGAGCAGCGCGTCAGCGCCGCCGGGCTGCTGATGCCGATGCTGGGCAAGTATGTGAAGATGCTCGTCTGTGCGATCGGCGTGATCCTGACGATGCTCAGCGTCGGTCTGATTGATCGCGGCCTGGAGGCGTCGATGTCGGCCGGGCGAACCCGCTTCGATCCCATTCGCGTGAACCGGGGCGAGTACTTCTCATTCTTCATGCTGAGCATCATCGGCGTGATGTTGGTGTGCAACGCCAACGACCTGATCTGGCTGTTCCTGGCCCTGGAGCTGACGTCGCTGCCCACGTACATCATGGTGGCGATCAGCCGGCCCTCGCGCAAGGCCCAGGAGGCGGCGGTGAAGTACTTCTTCCTGGGCGCGATGTCGGCGGCGATGTTCCTGTATGGGTTCGCGCTTCTGTATGGCGCGACGGGCGAGATCGAGCTGACGAAGTTGCGCGACGTTTTCGCGGCGCAAGCGGCGGCCGGCGGACTGAATCGAGTCGCCATCGTCGGGCTGATCCTTACCGTGATGGGCATCTCGTTCAAAATGGCGGTGGTGCCGATGCACTTCTACGCAGCCGACGTTTACGAAGGCGCGGCTTCGCCGGTGACGGCCTTCCTTGCGTTCGTCCCCAAGACGGCCGGCGCCGTGGCCCTGATTCTCATCCTGAGCACGGTCGGATGGGCCGGACATTATGGAAACGGCGCCCACGGCCTGCCGAGGGAGATCCTCACCGCGCTGTGGATTATGGCGGTGCTCACGATGACGCTGGGCAATATCGGCGCGCTGCTGCAACGATCCGCCAAGCGCATGCTCGCCTATAGCTCGATCGCGCACAGCGGCTACATCCTGATCGGGTTGATTGCCGGGCCGCCGCATGGACTCAACGCGGTGCTGTTTTATCTGCTTGCGTACGGTGTGATGAACACGGCTGCGTTTGCGGTGCTCGCTTCGTTTGAGCGCAAAGGTGAAGAGATCGAATCGCTGGCAGACCTGGCCGGTCTGCGCCACCGGTATCCGGTGATGGCGGTGGCGATGGCGCTCGCCGCCGGCTCGCTGATCGGCTTTCCGCCGCTGCTGGGATTTACCGGCAAGCTGTACCTGTTCATCGCCGGCGTCGATGCCGGGCACATCGCGCTCATCGTGATTGCGGCCGTCAACAGCGCTATCAGTGCGTTCTATTACCTGTGGCTCGTGGGACTGCCGATTCTGGCCCAATCCACGCCCCAAAGTGAAACCGTGGTGGCCAAGTCGGTCGTGTGGCCGCGCGTCGCCGCCGTCGTGACCGCGATCGGCGTGGTAATCCTTCCGCTGTTCGCCCAGTCATTGCTCAAGGCGTCACAAGCGGTAACAGTCGAGCGCGAAACGACGGTCCTCGACGTTACTCTCGTCGACGATCAGCCCAAGCACCCAACGTCGCCGTAGCGAATGCTCGCGCCGCCGCTATACTGAACTGTTGAAGCAAATGTTAGGAAGAATGATGATGAAACGCGTTGCGATTATAGCAAATGTGATTTTGGTGGGGGTAATAATCTTTGTTATTATTCGAGATATAGACAGGCTCGATGTCGCAGAATTCTTCTTCATCACGTTATTCCTAATTGCTCCAATACTGAGTATTGTAGCCCTGACGCGCATATCCGGTACGTGCAAATCCGGCAGCAATTTGATTACTCTGTGGTTCAAGAGAAAGACTTTGGAGGAAAAGAGGAAAATCGAGGAATTGTCAGACAAGTAGAACTACTTAACAACCCTCTGCGTTTGACCTGCCCGCGGGCGCTGTTGGATAATCTCGTGTCGCGGATTGCGCTCCGGCCCGCGGTAGGGCAAAGCGCAGCGGAAATGCGCCGGGACGTGCAACTGGCGTCGGAGACCTAAGGCACCATGAAAGGGACTCTTTCCCGTGATGAGATTCTCGACAGGCTGGATGAGATAATCGAAGGTCACGCCGTTGACGATGTCCATTACGGTTACATTGGTCAAGATCCCTACAAGAGTGATATCTTTCAGCTCTTCGTTTCAGCTTTTGATCAGGATCTAGATATTGCAAAAGCGGATGCACTGTGTGACGGCCTCGCAGAGAGGTTCCCAGCACATTATGAACAAACCAAGATGAAAAACGATGTGCTAGGCTCCGTCCGAGAAGTCATTTTACGGCCAGTCTCAGGTAGCGTTGGATGAACGCCATGCGGATCATACCGCCGAAGTTCTTTGCGGTTTTCTCGAAACGCGAGAACACGCGCCGGCATTCTTTCAGCCAGCCGATCAGGCGTTCGATTATGTTGCGATCACGATACGCATGCTCGTCAAACTCGATTGGCCGGGCGTCGCGATCCTCATTGCTCTTCGATGGGATCACCGGTTTGATATCCAGATCCAGCAGGTATTCATCGATCCAATCGGCGCGATATCCCTTGTCGCCCGCCAGCGCCACCGGCCAAGCGATCGGCTCGCCGACTTCATCGATCAACTGTTCATCGGCGCCGACCATGAGCGTATCGAATACGGACGCTTCGTGCGCCTGACCGGCCGTCAGATGAAAGTGAAGCGGATGACCATGGCGATCGCACAAAATGTGTATTTTGCAGGTCAAACCGCCGCGACTGCGGCCGAGCGCGTGGTCGTCGGGTTCATCTGAATCCCCTTTTTTCCACCGCCCGCAGCACACTTCGCCGCACGTACGATCGTGCCATCGACACACCACAGTTCATTGTCAATCTCGACGCCAGCACGCAGGCGATCGAGAACCGCCTGCAGCGTGCCGTCGTTGTTCCATTGATCGAAGTGATCCCAGACCGTGGACTTTCGGCCGAAGGCGGGCGGCAGGTCACGCCATTGCGCGCCGGTGTTGAGAATCCACAGAATGCCGTCGATCATTGTCCGGGCGTTGCTACGCGGCCGGCCCATGCGTTTGCGTGGAGGAAACAGGTCTGCGATGAACTTCCATTGCTCTTCCGTGAGCCGATGTCGGAGCATGAGGCATCCTTTCCGCATGCGTGAAAAGTGGGATCATCGGCCACGACCCCGATTCGCGTTGAGTTTTCGGACGGAGCCTAGTAGAAATCCAAGGAATGCTAGAGCAGTCGGGGCAAGCATCAGATTTTGATGATCTTGCAGGATTCACCGGACTTTCGAAATCGATGGTTCGAACCTGCTTCGAACTTCTTGAACTGCCGAAACGCTATCGCGATGAGCTGATGAGGGAAGCAGAGAAACCGAAGGGTGAACAGCGTATTACTCCGGATCTCTTCGTGGAAATCAATAAGTCGCAACGGGTCATCCAACGTTATGCGCCAGAAGTATTTGAGGCCGTTACTCCCCGACGGTACTTAGATACAATGGTCCGCAAATATAAGCAGGGCGTTGTTACAAATGTCGTACGATTTCGTGACGTCAGCAAAATTGCACGTGCAGAGCGGGCGGGTGAAGATAGAGATGAAGCAATACCCGTGCTCATCCAGCTCGTAGAGGATCCGGCGTACAAGATCGAAGATGCATTTCAGGATTCTGTCAAGGCTGCGTATGAAGATCGGGATTTGGTATCTCGTAGCAATGCTCTTGCAGAGCGTCTGAAGGAATTTGATTGCAGGAGGACAGTTCCGACTGAACTTCATGGTGCTCTAATCTCACTTCGTGAAGAGATCGAGCGGGTGATCGGGGATGACTGATGGATTTCCAAGATACACCCCTTGAAGCACGTTCGATCGCACGACAGGTGGCGAGAGGGCTGAGGAAGAGTGGTTTTGGTATAGCGATCGAGAAAGCAATCGCAAATGATGCGCCACTTCGTACGACGCTACTGGCAAAGAAAGGCACCCTTCACCGGCTCGTGGAAGCGCAAGCACAGATGCGCGTGGATTCCGTATTGATTGGATTGGCTAGGTGGCTTGGGTCGCGCGGCCAATATGCCGAGTTGTTCGTCGCATCGGACAGCGACGCACAGCTCACAGGGCGAACGGTCCGGCAATGTCGCGATGAGGGGATCGGCATTCTCACGGTGCACGATGATGGTAGACTTGACGTTGTCTTGCCCGCGCGCAACTTCGCCTTAGTCGTCAATCTCGATCCGAATCTGCGACTCGGCAACAAACGTACAGCAGTGGACAGAGCAATTGGTGATTTCAATTCAGGGGAGCGTAAGTCCGGAGTACGTGACATCTGTGAGATGGTAGAGAAAGAGACCGATGCCATTGCGCTAAAAGCAGTCGATAAGGGCTGGCTCGTGAAGCACCGCGATCAAGTAGAGAGAATGAGCTGGAGTCGTCAAATTGAAATGCTGGCGAGCCAATCATCATACGTTGTGGACAAGGAGCCAATGCTCGATCCGGTCCTTGCAAGAGATCTACAAGCACTTCGCGATGCACGCAATCTCTTCGATCACAAAGTTCGAACTGCAGCAAAGGAGAAAAAGCGAGATCTTCAGGCAAAGGAAAAGATGCTGCAAGGACCAAGACTCCTCAGTGAACTGCTGGGAATCAAGAGGCGAATCCGCTAGAAGGAAAAGGGGAAGAAACGGTACCAGGCTGATTTGTATGAGTCCTGGCACGGCTCAGAACGACACCGACACGGCCGCGCTTCGCTTCCAATCCCGCCATGAGTGCATCGGGAAGGCTTGAGGCTTGGGGCTTGCGGCCTGGGGTTTGTGAACTCCTGGACCCTGACTCTTTCCTTTCCCCCCCGCGCGACCACTGGTCGCGGCTTTACACTTCGTGCCTTGATGCCTCGATGCCTCGATCCCGTGATGCCTTCGGCACTCAGTTCGACCGGCGGTAATCCGGGGCGGCGATCCGTTCGCCGGAGCTGGGCGCATAGACGCCGTCGGCGTCTCGAATCATCGCCCGGCTCGCGGCGTCGGACTTCGCTGCGTACATCGCTTCGTCCGCATGGCGGATGAGCTGCTCAGCATTCGCGGGGCGACTCAGGTCGATGTGCGCGATGCCGATTGACATGCCCAGCCGCGGCTCGTTCTCGGATTTGACCCCGTTGGCGTTCTCGTATTCGCGCAGTATTCGCTCGGCGACGCGAACCGCCTCTTGAACCTCGGTGTTCGGCATGAGCACGCAGAACTCGTCCCCGCCATACCGGGCAGTAACGTCCACCTGCCGGCAGTTCGCTTCGATGACCTTGGCCGCGCGGCGCAGGACCACGTCACCGTGCTGATGGCCGAACCAATCGTTGGTCTCCTTGAATCGATCAAGGTCGATCATCATGAACGCGAGCGGCTGATCGCTGCGCACCGCTTGGGCCCAAGCGCGATCGAGCTGCTCGTTCAGGTAGCGCCGGTTGTAGAGCCCGGTGAGATCGTCCGTTCGAGCCATCGCCTCGAGCTTGCGATTGGCATCCTGGAGCTGTTGATTCTTGAGGGCAAGCTCGGCCAGGGAGCGACTGAGGTCCAGGTGAAGCTGCTCGTTCTCGTGCTTGATGCGCTGATGAGCGAGACATTTCTCCAGAGCCAACGGCAGCGCCCGTAAGTCGGCGTTGCTCACCACGAGGAAATCCAGGGCCCCGGCCCGGATCGCCTCCACCGCCACCGTGGTGTCGTCCGGCTCGCCGATCAGGAGCACGGGAAGCTCCGGCCGAACACCGCGCACATACGCCAGCGCGTCCAACCCGGAGGCGTCGGGCAAATGAACAGCGCAGATGACGACGTCACAGCGATCAAGATTGAATCGGTGAAGCTGGCGCAACGATCCGATCACGACACAACACGCGGCGCGAGGCTCGCGATCGCCGCAGGCACAGGATATCTCCCGCATCTGCGCGGGATCAACACGATCGGCGACGCCGGGCCCCAAGCACGATCGGCCAAGCGACTGGAGCATCAGCTTCGTCGTCGCGGCATTATGCTCGACGATGAGCAGGCGCAGGCGATCAAACTCTCTGTTTGAACCGTAGATCGTGCTGCCCCCCTACCTTTGATCAACTCTTTGGTGTTTCATGGCTCATCCAGGCTTGTCCCGGCGGGGCCCGTCCCGGCCGACCAGACCCCTCGGCACTTGAACGTTCCAATAAAAAGTGGACGAAGCCAACCATCAATTGAGAAGTTGAGCGATCGTTGACGATCCCCGCCTTGCCCACAGCGCACAGTCTCGCGACATTTCCCGGACCTACGGGCTCGGCAGCACGATCGTGCGTCCCAGATCATCGCAGCGCCGGCCGATAACACACTGAACCACCACCCGCGCCACTGCCCCCGGCGACAACGTATTCTCGGACGGGAGCTGTTGTTCGGTGAACAGCGACCGGAGCATCGGCGTTTCCACCGCTCCCGGCGCGATCGCGTAGGCGCTGATTCCCCACGGCCGACCTTCGTTGACGATTGATCGGGTCAGGCTCTCCAGCGCGGCCTTGGAGGCAGCGTAGATCGACAAGCCGTCAAACGGATCGACGGTCGCCATCGACGAGATGTTCACCACGCAACCGCCTTTTTGACGCTGAAACACTTCCCAGAGGCGGGCTGCTAACAGCGCCGGTGCGAAGAGATTGAGCGAGAAAGCCGCTAGCAACTTCGCTCGGGTCGTTTCATCGATTCGGCTATTCGGGGCGACCGCAGCGTTATTGACCAGCACATCCACCCGCCCCCATTGCTCAATTGCACGATCGACGACGGCCGCCGCCTGTTGTTGATCAGTCAGGTCGGCGGGCACGATCAACGTTTGAGGCGGCTCGTTCACGCGCCGGTTGATCTCGGCCGCGGTTGTCTCAAGGTGCGCCTGCGACCGACTTACCAGCACGATCCGGTAGCCTGCTTCGGCCAATTGCACACTGATCTCGCGCCCGATCCCCGTCCCCGCCCCCGTCACGATTGCCACCTTCGACTCGGACACCTGTGCTGGTTACCTCAACTGAGCAATCGCGTCACGTCGTTCCACGTCACGACGAGGAAGATGGTGCCGATGAGGACCAGCCCCACGATGGTGGCTGCGTTCTGGAAGGCGATCGATGGCGGCCGGCCTTTGAGCTTCTCGTAGATCAGGAACAGGAATAGTCCGCCGTCCACGATCGGCAAGGGCAGGAAGTTGATCACAGCGAGGTTGGCACTGATGACGGCCAGGAAGAACACGAGGTACATGATGCCGCGCTCAGCGATTTGGACGCCGATGTGTACGATCCCCACGGGCCCGCGCAGTTGGTCCACGCCGATGCTGCCCCTGATGAGTCGATCGAGCATCAGGTAGACGTTCATCATGAACTTGTACGTTTGCCTGAAGCCCATGACGACGGCGCGGACGGGGTTTCCGTCAGCGGTCAGCGTCGTGTAGACGGGCTCGAAGTAATACGGGGCGAGTTCGGTAATCCAGGATAAAGCGTGTAGCTCGGCGACTTCCTCGGCATCGAGCGAGACGGCGAAGTCCTCGCGCGGCCGACCTTGCGTGGGGTGAACGATCGTCAGATGAACAACGGCATCCGTCCCGTTCGCCGAGGCCAGGCTCGTACTCTTTTGCAACGCGGCCCTGAATTGAGGCCAGGTCGAAACCGGCGCACCGTCCACGGCGACGATCTCGGTCCCACCCAAGGGCAGAAAGTCCGCGATCGGCGTCGTCAGATCGTCAATCTGCGTCGGATCCTGGGCATTGTGGCGGGCGAAGATGGAAATCGGCTTGGCCGTCACCAGAAGATCGTCGGCATTGGACAGCTCGATTCCCAGCCGGCCTTTGCGACTCACCTTGCACTGCACCGTGACGGCTTCGCCATCGCGCCGAACGACTACGGTCAGCGGTTGGCCTTTGTTCTCCTGGATCAGCGGCGCCACCTGGGATCGCCGGGGGTAATCGACGTCGCCGAGGCGAATGATGACATCACCGGGCAGGAGTTTGTCGAAGTTCTGGCTCTTCTCGTCAACATGCGCGATGCGCACCAGAGGCGAGAAGCCCAGCAAACCGAAGTCGGCGGTTGAATCGCGTTGTCGGTACTGCGTATAGACGGGCAGAACCGCAAGCGAAGCGTGAACGGGTCCGCCTTGGGGCTCGCCGTCCGAATCCACGGCGTACCAAAGCGTATCGAGCGGCCGGCCGTCGGAATCGGACGCGGCCCGGTCGAGCTCCCCATACGAGGTGACATCCTTGCCATTGATCGCCATCAACCGCATGCCCCCCTCGATGCCGAGCTCACTCAAGCCGGTCGATCGCAGCGCTCGTTGCAAGAACTCGTTTGGCGGGGGGCCCAACAGCGTCGTTGACACGCCCGGACCAACGCCGATGCTCAACAGTCCGCCGCCCGGTTGCTCCTTGGGCGTGAGCGTGAACACGAGCGGCTGCGCATACCCTGGCCGCGCGACCTCGAATTTCAATTCTTCGCCCGGCTTGGCCATAGCGGAGGCGATGGCGATGTCAGCGAACGTGTGCGCGGGCGTGCCGTCGATGGACAGCACCCGGTCGCCGGCCAACAATCCCAGCTCCTCGATGCCAAGTTGCTCGGCATTATCCGGCGCGGTGGTTCCGGCCGGCAGGTCGAACGCCACGGACCCGATCACGGGCGCTTCGAACCGAACCCCGACCATGAACGCAGCGATGAAAAGCACTACCGCCAGGAGCAGATTCATCACCACGCCCGCGGAGACGACGATCATGCGCTTGCCGATCGGGCAACTGTTGTAGCTGCGAGGATCGTCCGAAACATAGTTCGGGTTCGCGTCCTCCTGGCCGAGCATCTTGACAAACCCGCCCAGCGGCAGCCAGCGCAGGGAATACTCGGTTTCGCCCAGGCCGTGCTTGGCCAGCTCGGCATCGCTGAGGTCGGCCGGCGCCTTGCCGGTGCGCGACACGACTTTGGCGTGCGTTGATCCCACCACAAAACCAATGCCCTTTCGCCACGAAGCGATCGAAGGCCCCATGCCGATGGCGAAGGCTTCGGTGCGAATGCCCGCCCACTTGGCCGCGAGAAAGTGCCCCATCTCGTGCACGAAGATCAGCGCGCCGAAGCCGAAGATGATCAGGGCGATGTTAGTTGCGGTGCTTAGAAAGTCCATGTCGTTTCATTATTCCGGGCGGGTGGGAAGGATTGCATCCAAAGGTCGTCAGCTAGAGCATATCGGCACGTCAATGGGCCCGGTTCAACCGGGGGCGGCGGAGGAGCGTACGGCGCCGGCATCATCACAGGCGCGCTGGGTCCGTGGGGCAACTCGACGCGCCACTTCGGCACGGGCCGCCTCATCCGCCTGCATCACGTCACTCAGACTCTTGATCGGCGTGGCCTCGATGGTCCCCAGCACCTCGCCCACCAGCTCGGTGATCATCCCGAAGGGGATATGGCCGGCCAGGAACGCCTCCACCGCAGCCTCGTTCGCCCCGTTGAAGATCGCCCCGGCCGTTCCCCCCAACTCGATGACCTTATAGGCAAGCAGCAGCGCTGGGAACCGATCATGATCGACGGGCTCCAGCTCGAGCCGATGCGGCTTCGACCAGTCCATCGTCGGGCTGCATCCTGCGGTTCGATGGGGCCAGGTCAGCGCGAATTGGATCGGCATCTTCATGTCCGGCGGGGAGAGTTGCCCGATCACCGAGCCGTCCACAAACTCCACGAAGCTGTGAATGATCGATTGGGGATGAACAACCACCTCGATCTTGTTCGCGGGCAGGTCGAACAGCCAATGCGCCTCGATTACCTCCAACGCCTTGTTCATGAGCGAGGCGGAATCAACGGTGATCTTCGGCCCCATGTTCCACGTCGGATGATCGAGCGTTTGCTCGATGGTGGCGTTATACACGCGATCTTTGGACCAGGTTCGAAACGGCCCGCCGGAAGCGGTGAGCACGAGGCGCTTCACTTGCTCAACCGATCGGCCGGCCTGGAGGCATTGGAAGATCGCGCTGTGCTCGGAGTCGATCGGCAAGAGCGTCACCCCATGTTGTCGAACTTTGGGGATCACAAGTGCTCCGGCGGCAACGAGCGTCTCCTTGTTCGCCAAGGCGATGTCGCAGCCGCGTTCGATCGCCCCCAGAGTCGCCGGCACGCCCGCAGCCCCGACCATCGCCCCCACCACGAGGTCGCCGCGTTGCGCCACCGCGTCGATCAGTTCAACCGCGGCGTCGGGACCGGTGTATACGTGCGGGATATGAGCCAATGACTTGGACTGCTCGGCGTCGGCGACCGCGACATGTTGAACGTTGAATCGGCGCGCCTGCTCGGACAGCGTTTTCGCATTGGAGCCGGTGGCCAAACCGACAATGTCGAATTCGAACAGACCTTGGTCGTGCAAGTGCTCCACCACGCGCAGCGTGTTAGCGCCGATGGAACCCGTGGAGCCGAGCAGGATCAGTCTCCGACGGCGGTGAGGCGTGGACTTGGTCACTCGTCAATCGTCCTGGGCGCTTCTTCCCGAACCACTTTGGAGACCGACACGCGGCTTCGATACAGCGTCTTTCGCCGCGGCGGGCTTGGTGGATCGACGGCCGCACTTGTCGCAACGGAGATCGGCTCGTCGGCGGGCTTGGACCTTCTGCGACGCCGACGCGACTTCTTCGTTGCGCCGCCGGTGGCCGCCGCCTGGGCGTTGTCCGTCGCCCCATCGGGCGGCGCCTCTTCTGCGATCGGAGCGGCGGGCGGCGCCTCTGCCGTCAACTGTCCACGCTTTTTCGATCGCCTCCGCCGAGATTTCTTCTTCGTTCCCCCAGGCCCTGGCGTCTGACCGTTCTCGCTCGTCGCGGCCTGTCCGTCCACCGTCCCCACCGACGACTCCCTTGCAAACCACGCGCGAATCTGATCCGCAGCACCTGATGTCATCGACGACATGTGATTCGTGATGTCCGGCACGTCGTCGGCTCCGCATCGAGTCAGCACCTCACGCGATCGAACGTTCAGCTCGTTGGCTAACTCATGAACTCGAATTGCGCCGTCTTCGCTTCCTTCTTCACGTACCTTGGATCGACGCCGTCTTCGTCGACGCTTCTTCTTGGAACCTGCGGTATCTTCCGAGGTCCCCTCTGTTGTCGATTCATCAGGCTTGGTTTGAGCCTCGTCCGGTTCAAGATCCTCCGGCTGAATCGCGGTCGGCTCGGCCGAGGCCGGAGCGGACGCCGATCGTCGTCGCCGCCGCTTCTTCGTCGACGTTGTCGCGGTCTGGTCCTTGGTCTTCGCCTCCGCGGCCGACGTTCGATCGTCCAGTTCCAACTGGGCCACGGTCGGCGGCTTCAGAGCCGGCAACTTGCTGATGTCGATGTCGACGTTTCGCTCGTCGTAGGCATAGTAATCAACCCGATCCACGGCGATCGCGTCGCTCACACGCACCTCGATCTTCTTCTGGACGCCGTCTTCGAGCGCGACGAGCTCTCTCCGCCGGCTGCTGAGCAGCACCGACGCCACACGCGGCGAACAAACCAGCTCCACTCGCTTCACCCGCTCAAACTGCAAGAGGAACCCAACTTCCCGCATCGCGTCTGCGCCGACAGACTCCGGCGTCTTGGTCTCGCCGTGGCCGTCGCATTGCGTGCAAGGCATATAATGGCTCTTGCGCAAACTGGGGCGCATCCGCTGCCGAGTCATCTCCAGGATGCCGAACTCACTGATCGGCAGCACCATCGCCTTGGCGCGATCTCGTTTGAGGCACTGACGGAACCGCTCCTCGATATCCCGTCGATGCCTGGCCATGTGCATGTCGATCAGATCGTTGATGACCAGACCGCCAAGGTCGCGCAGGCGAAGCTGCCGGCAGATCTCCTCCGCAGCTTCGCAATTGGTTCGGTAAGCGTTGGTCTCGCTGTCTCGAGCGCTGCGGCTGCGACCGGAGTTCACGTCGATGGCCACCAGCGCCTCGGTCTGCTCGATCACGAGCTTGCCTCCGGACGGAAGCGGAACCTCGCGGCTGTGGATCATCTCGATCTGCCGTTCGACATCAAAGGCGTGGAAGATCGGGGCAGCGCCGCGGTATCGAATGATCTTCGGAGCCGACCGCGGCGCCACCACCCGCAAGAACGCGGATGCTCGTTCGTGCGCAGACTCGCAATCAACCACAATCGCGTCAATCGACGGACGCAGCACGTCGCGGATCGTCCGGATGAGCAGATCGGTTTCCCCATACAGCTCGCACGGCGTGGCCACGGTCTTGATCCGCTTATCCATGACCTTCCACAAGCGCGTGAGATACGCCACGTCGCGCGTCAGTTCAGTCTTGCCCTTTTCGAACCCGGCTGTGCGCAGAATGAACCCGAACCCTTCGGGTAACTTGACGGAATCGAGAATCTCACGCATTTCGCGGCGCTTCTCGGGATCCTCGACCTTGCGCGACACGCCGACACGATCCATCTCCGGCATCATCACGACGAGCCGGCCGGGGATCGACAGGTAACTGGTGAGCGTCGGCCCCTTGGTGCCGATGCCTTCCTTGAGCACCTGCACGAGCACCTCGTCGCCTCGCTTCAGCGCGTCTTGAATGAGCGGGCGATCACGGCGGGGAATCTTCCTGCCCACGCGCTCCGTGCGCTTGGAACCGGGGAAGTACCTCGGGTGAAGGTCGGAAATGTGAAGGAAGCCGGCCCGTGCCTGCCCGTAGTCGACGAACGCGGCTTGAATGGCTGCCTCGACGTTCGTGACACGACCCTTGTAGATGTTGCCGACGTTCGTCGCGCTGGCAACGCGCTCCGAATACAACTCCTCAAGGTGTCCGTCCTGCAGGATCGCGATCCGGCATTCCTCGCCGGACGCGCTGTTCACCAGCATCAATTCGCTTGTAGAACTACTCGTTTTTTGTTTGGCCACGCGGGCGCTTCTCCGGGATTTGATGACCGGCGAGCGCCTCGACCGTCGCGCACCCCCAGACCTGTCGGCGACCACCATGCCATAACAGCACGGCACGCGCCACTTGGGGCCCGAGCGGGGACAGGGTCTCTGGTCTGTGCCAATGCACGCAACGCAGCAGCTCGTCGGCGGCCAACGGCCTGCGCCAGGGGATGCCCGCGGGTTCGCGGGTCAATCGTCTCGTCCAGCGCGGCCTCGGCCGGTGTGTTTGTTCGCCCGGGATGACTACCCAGCGGTCCGACCGCCGTCCATCCCAGGAACTATCTCTTGAACCTTCTCACGCAGGCAATTCATTACCTGACGCTCTGAATCGAACGACCCCACCTTTCGGGCGAGACGCTCGCATGTACCTATATCGACCGATCGTATCACTCGCTTCACGTTCGGCAACTGCGATGGCACCAATGATAGGGTACGCAGCCCCATCCCGATCAGCAACATCGTGAATTCCACGTCCCCCGCGATCTCCCCGCAGAGGCTCGTATCGACGTCAAAACGCCGTCCCGCCCGGATCACCATCTTGATCAACTGCAGCACGGCGGGATGGGCCCCCGTATACAGGTTCGCCACCCGCTCGTTCGCCCGGTCAACCGCCAGCGTGTACTGAATCAGGTCGTTCGTCCCGATCGAGAAGAAGGATACCTCCCGCGCCAGCGTCGTCGCCGTCAACGCCGCGCTGGGAACCTCGATCATCACCCCCACCGGCATGTCCGCGTCGAACTCGATCCCGTCTTCTTCGCACTCCTCCATCGTATCGTTGAGGACCAACTTCGCCTGCTTCAGCTCCATCGCCGTCGAAACCAACGGGAACATCACCTTCACCGGCCCCAACGCCGACGCCCGCAAAATCGCACGAAGCTGGGTCTTGAACATCGGCAGATTCTGGAGGCAGTAACGAATACTCCGTAGCCCCAGAAACGGATTACGCTCAGGCTCTTCTGCCTGCTCCTGCGTGTACTTGTCCGCACCAAGATCCAGCGTTCGGATCGTGAACGGCCGACCGGCGAGCAACTCAATACACTCCTTATACGCCTGAAAATGCTCCTCTTCCGTCGGCTGCGTCTTGCTCGTTAGGTACAAATACTCCGTCCGGTACAGCCCCACGCCGTCGCCCCCGTTGGACAGCACCGCTTCGATCTCACGCGAAAACTCGATGTTCCCCAACAGCGTGATGCGCACCCCGTCCTGCGTCACCGCCTCCAGCTCCGCGTACTCACGCAGCCGAAGCTGGTAGTCGCCGATCCGCTCAATGTCCCGGCGATATTGCTCCAACGTCTCCGCATCGGGGCGCACCACAACCACGCCGCCCCGACCGTCCACCACCAGCTCATCGCCGTCCTCCACGTACTGCGTCAGGCGCTGACACCCCACCACCACCGGAATCCCCAACGCCGCCGCCACGATCGACGCGTGGCTCGTCCGCCCACCCGCGTCCGTCGCAATCGCGATCACCTTCTCCAAGTCCAGCGACGCCGCCCGGGCCGGCGTCATGTCGTGCGCCACCACCACCACCGGCTCGGTCTGGCGCGCTAGACGGTCCTCCGATTCCCCGATCAGCTTGCTCAGCACCCGCCGATCAAGGTCCATCAGATCGTTCGTCTTCTGGCGAAATACCTCGCTGTCCATCGCCCGGAACCGCGCGCTCAACGCCCGGAACGCCTTGGCGACCGCATACTCAGCCGTCACCTGATCCTGGTCGATGCTCGCCCGCACCGGCTCCAGCAACGATGGATCGTGCAGCATCCCCAGGTGAAACTCGAAGATTTTGGCCGGCTCAGGCCCCAACTGCTCAGCGATCCGGTCCCGGTCCTGCTCTAGGTCCTTCGTGGCCGCCCCGATCGCCGCCTCCAGCCGCTCGTGCTGCCTGGCCACCTGATCCTGGGCCACCGTGCGGTGCGGAACATAGTGCAGCGCATCGTCCAGGACCAAAGCCCGACCGATAACCACGCCCGGCGATACTGGGATTCCCTTGATTGCTTCCATGGACCACGCGCGACCGCGGTCTCGCGCGCCGCGCGGCCGAGCGCGCGGCGGCGCGCGGGCTCAGCCGCGAGGCTTTCGATGGCGGCGGCCATGGCCGCGCCGTCGTCGGGCGGCACGACGACGCCGCAGCGCTCGAGCGTCGTGGCGATCTCGGTTCCCGGCGCCGCGCCGGCGATCACCGGCCGGCCGCTTCCGAGCATGCCGATCAGTTTCGACGGCATGACGAGATCGGCGGCGTCGGCGCGCTGCGGCAGCAGGTGAACGTCGGCGAGGTTGAGAAGGTCGTTCAATCCGTGGTCGGGCTGCAACCCCAGGAACCGCACGTTCTCCTGGCCTTCCGCCATGGCCTCGTAACGCGCCCGCGCCGCCCCGTCGCCGGCGAGGACGAACCGAATGTCGGGCCGCGCGGACAACGCCTTGGCCGCGGTCAGCAGCGTTTCCAGCCCCTGCTTTTCACCCATGTTGCCGGCGTAGAGCGCGACCACCGCGTCGGCGTCGATCGCGAGTTCGGCGCGCATCGGGCTCGGACCGTCGAGCGGACGGATCGCGCGGGTATCGACCCAGTTCTCGAACAGCGCGATGCGGTCCCGCGCGATTCCCTTCTCGCCCAGGCGTTCGCACATCCGCCGCGAAATCGCCGAAACCACGTCGAACCGGCCCAGCACCGCGCGTTCCATCCACCCGACGAGCGTGCGCGCGGCGTTGCCCTCGACCAGGCCGAGCTCGAACGCGACATCGAGCTCGAAGTCCTGGACGTGCAGCCACGCCGCCGCGCCGCCGAGGCGCGCCGCCGCCCACGCCGCCGGCGCGCAGAACAACGGCGGCTCGACCGCGAACACCACCGCCGGCCGCCAGACGAGTCCCTGCCACAGCGCGACAGGCAGGCTCGAGAGCGCGAACGACAGCAGGTGAACGATGCGGTTCCCCGCCGAGGTCGGCCGGGGCAGCCAAAGCGGGCAGCGATAGACCGTGCAGCCGTCGCGCGCCTCGCGCGAATAGCGTCGCGCGCTGTAGCCTTCGGCGACGCGCCACGCCGGGTAGTACGGCGGCGCCGTGATCACCCGCACCTCGTGGCCGCGCGTGGCGAGCCATTCGGCAAGTTCCCCCATGTACTTGCCGATGCCGATGATCTCGGGCGCGTGGTTGATGGCGTAAAGCAGGATGCGCACTGCTCACGCCTTGCGCGCGCGATAGACCAGGCAATCGCTGCGTCCCAGCCGGTTGGCGAGCCACAGGAGCGGAAAGCACAGCCCGCGCGCGAGCAGCATGAGCCCGACGACGAGGAACGGCGAGCGCATCTGGCGCGTCGGCCGGCCGGGCTTGGCGAACAACGCGGCGATCGCCGACTGCGCGACCCATAGCGCCGGCGTCGCCTGACGCGCGTCGGTGACCGCGAAGCCGCTTTCATCGAGCGCGCGCTCGAGCGTCGCAGGCGAGAAATGAACGATATGGAAGGGCACGTGCCAATTGATCCAGGCGCGCCCGAACAGCCGGCGCAGCCAGCTCTCGCCGTTGGGGCAGCTCACCCACGCCTCGCCGCCAGGCGCGAGCAGGCGGTTGAGTTGCGCCAGCATTGCCTTCGGGTCTAGCGCGTGTTCGAGCACGTTCGACAGCACGATCACGTCATAAGGTTCGCGCGGTTGGAAGTCGGCGAGGTCCGCGCTGTGCACGGTAAAACCACGCGCCCGCGCCCGCTCGGCGGCGACGCGGTTGGGCTCGAACCCCTCGACCGCGAAGCCGTTCGCGCGGTAGAGCTCGAGCCCGCGGCCCTCGTTGCAGCCGTAATCGAGCAGCCGCACGCCGGGGCGCGCCGGACGCGCGCCGTGAAACGAGATGTCGCCATCGGCGGCAAGCCACAAGCGGTAAAGCCGCGAGGTGAGAAACGCCTGGCGCAGCCGGCCGTAGCGCGACTCCTCGCGCGAGCCGCCGAAGTTGTAATACGCCTCGTAAAGCGCATCGAGCTCGCCGATTGTCGGCCGCGGCAGCGTCTGTTCGAGCCCGCACGCGGCGCAGCCGGCGATGTCGAACCGCCCCGGCGCGCCGAAGCGCGTGTCGACGACCCCGCTCAGCACCGGATGCAGCGCGCCGCCGCACAACACGCAAACGTCGTCGCTCATCGCTCGATGTACTCGCGGTACCTCGCCGACATGGGCGAGTTCGGGTCGCGCAGCTCGATCAGCTTGAGGCTCACCTGGTACTCGTGAAGCGCACGGACCAGGCAGTATCGGAAGCCGATGCGCCCGTCGAGAAAGCCGAGCTTCCAGACGTACATGTAGAGGAACACGAGAAACGCGCGCATCGGCAGATGGCGGTAGGCGAAGTTCTTGATCGCCCGCCGCCGCTGCGGCCCGCGCGCCGCAAGATCACCGGCGATGACATGTTGGCCCGAATCGCGGCCCGCGAGCATGCGGTGGATCTCGACCGCCTCGAGGCTGGTGTAGTGGTTGTGGCGCTCGAAGTAGCGCTCGATGCCCTTGAAGTCGTGGTGGACGAAATGGTTGCGCAGGAAGGCCGTGCGCCCATTCACCACCATGTGCTCATGGACGATGCGGTCCTCGTAGCGCGCCTTGCCACGGCGGAACAGGCGGAGTTGCCAGTCGGGGTACATGCCGGCGTGGCGGATCCACTTGCCCTGGAACAGGTTCTGGCGGGCGATGTAGTAGCCGTCGGCGGCGCCCGCGTCGGCGACGACGCGCGCGATCTCCTCGGCGAGTTCCGGGGGCACCCGCTCGTCGGCGTCGACGATGAGAATCCAGTCGTGGGCGAAGTCGATGTTGTCGAGCGCCCAGTTCTTGTGCCGCGAGAACACGTCGAACGCGCGCTGGACGATGCGTGCGCCCTGGGCCTGCGCGATCTCCCGCGTGTCGTCGGTCGAGCAGGAATCGAACACGACGCGCTCGCCCGCGAAGGCGACGCTGGCGAGACAATCGGCGATGTTGCGGGTCTCGTTCTTGGTCGGAATCAGGACCGAAAGCGGCAGTTTGTCCATCGGCTCCATGGGTTAGGAGATGACACTGTCCGGCGGCTTGCCGGCGGCGACCGCAGTGTACAGAT
>JADFGE010000213.1 GCA_022567855.1 Planctomycetota bacterium
TCGGCGGATCTCGGAAGGCAGAGACCCATCGAGTCCGAGGAAGTGTTCGCTGAAAAGCTGCGTGCCATGGGCGAAAGATGCCGACCCAGGGACCTCTACGACATCGTGAACCTATATCGGCGCCATGACTTCAGGCCACACGCATCGATTGTACGTTCGGTCTACGTTGAGAAATGTGAATCCAAGGGTGTCAAAGTCTTTACGCTCGCCGACATCGAGGAGTCTGATTACCGGGAAGACCTAGAGCAACAGTGGGAAAACATGCTCCGCCACCAGCTCCCGGCGCTTCCACCCCTAGACAGCTTTTGGAACGAATTGCCGGCGCCTCACCTATGGATCGCGCACGCCGCGCTGAGGCCGTGCTGCTCGGCGCGGCCGGGTTGCTGCCGCGACCGGTGATTGTCGGCGGATTGTTGATCCTGGGTGCGGCAGGCCTTGCTCGACTGTTGATTCTGTTGCTGCGGCACCAGGCCTGCCTGATGCCGGAAGATCGGCTGTTCGACAAACAGCCTCAGGGGCACCGCTTCAATCCGGTCTATATGTTCCTGCTGGGTTTGATGCCCTTTCTCGCGTTGGCCCTGTTGGTGACCACTGTGCCGCCAGGCGTGATCTGGGCCGAGGAGGGCTTCGGGTACGACGTGCTTGAGTATCACCTCGAAGTTCCAAAGGAATACTATCACGAAGGACAAATCACTTATCTGCCGCACAACATCTACAGTAACTTCCCGATGAACGCGGAGATGCTCTATCTGCTGGCGATGGTCGTGAAGGACGATGCCATCAAGGCGGCCATTTTGGCGAAGTATCTGAATGTGCTGTTGGGCGTGCTGTTTGTGGTGACTGCGTGGCTGGTCGGCCGTGAGTACGATCCGGCGGCCGGAGTGGTCTGCGCGCTCGTGGCAGGATCAGCGCCTTGGGTGATGTTTCTGTGCGGCTTGGCCTATGTCGAGAATGGCATGCTGTTCTTCGGTATGTTATCCGTGGCGTGCTTAGGCTTGTATGCCGATCCGAGGCGGTCGAGTGATGACGGTTGGAGGCTGGTATTTCTGACGGGACTGTTCGCAGGATTGTCGTGCGGGTTCAAATACACGGCGGTTGCGATGATCGCGTTTCCGCTGTTCATCGTGCTCTGCATGCTTGCCATTGGACGTAAGCGGAGTCAAACGGGAGACGTCGCGGAGCATGAAGATCCACGCGTGTTGGTAAGCCTGGGCCAGGGTCGTACGCGCGCGATTCTGCATCCGGCTGTGTTTCTGCTTGGAACGCTGATCACATTCTCGCCTTGGCTGATCAAGAATACCGTGATGACCGGCAATCCGGTTTTTCCGCTGGCTTATGATTCGCTCGGCGCGCGCGAGGGAGTGTGGACCGACGGATTGGCAGACCGTTGGCAGCGAGGCCATCAAGTTGAAGCCAAAGACGCTCCCTGGAAAGCGCGCCTGGGTCGGTTCAAGGAACGAATTCTCGTCGATCGGCGGCTTGGTTGGTGGCTGATTGCATTGTCGTTGCCGATTCTGTTTAGCAGCGCCCGATCGCGACTCGATCTTGGTCTGTTTGTGGCATTCGTGCTCCAAGCCATTGTGTGGCTTGTGTTTACGCATTTGTTCGCGCGCTTCGCTGTGGTGATGCTCATTCCTCTGTGCGTTCTTGGGGGGCGTTCCGTCATCGCCTTTCCTCACAGGATGTATCGTGGAACTTTCTTCGTAGCGGTGGCGGCTGTGGTTGCGTTCAACACATTTTCAGCCGGATCGATCTACGCCGATGAGCTTGTTCGCAAGAACTCGAACATTCATGGCCATGTTGAATGGTTTTATCGAGACTGCGATCCCGACCGCACGGTCGCAGGCTACCTGCGCCAGCGCCTTGGCGCTGATGATCGCGTGTTGATGGTGGGCGAAGCCCGCGCCTTTTACATGCCGAAGAACGTCGACTACTGCGTCGTGTTCAATCGCAACCCGCTGGCAGAAGCCGTTGCCATCGCCGAAAGCGAGGAAGATGTCATCCACTGGTTCAACTCAAAGGGCTACACGCACGTGTTGGTCTTTTGGAACGAAATGCACCGCCTGCGCAACACATACGGCTTCTGGAATGAAATCACCCCGGAGCTATTCAGCGAGCTGGAGACTGTGGGGTTGGGCGTGATCAAGAACTTCTATGCCCACCCGGCGAGGCCGTATGCAACGCTCTACGAAGTTCGCGCGATGCTTCCGAGCGCAGAAACGGGTGACGGCGTCTGAGCAAATGGCCTGTCTCACCAGGGCAGCAATACGACCTTTCCGCGAGTCCGGCGGCTTTCGAGATGTTTGTGTGCCTTGGCAGCGTCCCGGAGCGGCATGGCCTGATCAAGGATCGGTTTGATCCGGCCGGCCCGCACTTGCTCGAGGCCCCAGGTGAGTTCCTCCGTCGAGCCCATCATCGAGCCGTGGAGATGCAGGTGCTTGTAGAAGATCAACGGGAAGGCATATGGAGCGGTGTGCCCGCCGACCATGCCGAAGTTGACGAAGTGCCCGCCACGCTTCAGCGCCCGGATGTTGCCCTCGAACACGCTACCGCCCACGTTGTCGATCACCGCGTCCACGCCGCGGCCGTTGGTCCATTCTTTGACTTGATCGAGAAAATCACATGTCTGGTAGTTGATGACCAGTTCAGCGCCGAGTTGCTTGACAAATCCGATCTTTTCATCGCTGCCGACTGTTGCGGCAACGTCCGCCCCAAGCACGCGAGCCACTTGAACGCACATAGCACCGCTACCCGATGCTCCCGCCTGCACCAGCACCTTCTGACCTGGCGACACCTGCGCCAAGGTCTTCACAGCGTGAACTGCGGTCACCAACACGAGGGGAATGGTGGCGAGTTGCTCGGCCGGCAGATCAGGTGGGTTCGGGATAACGAACCGCGCCGGCACAGCCATGAATTGCGCATAACCACCCCACTTGAGTCCACCCGTGACGGAGTAGCTGCGCGCCAAATTGATCGGCTCGAAATCCTGCTCGGCCGGGTCGAGTGGGTATCCCGGTGCGACGATCACTCGATCGCCCGCACTCAAACCCTGAACCCGCGATCCGATTTCTTCAATCTCGCCGACCACATCCGCGCCCATCACGTGCGGGAACGATAGATCTCGGGTCACATCGCCCTTGCGAAGGAAGAGGTCATAGTGGTTGATCCCACAGGCCAGGACGCGCACCAACACTTCTTCGTGGCCGATCGAGGGTACGTTCACGTCACAATGCTCGAACGAGTCCGGTCCGCCGAATTGCCGTATGACGCTCGCTTTCATGCTTGTTGCTCCGACTCGCGGTTATAGCGGCTTCACCACGGCATCATAACGATCCGATAACTCGCCGGCCAGTCCGATCGTCCGGGCGGTGAATCGACACGCCCGAGAGCGGCGCATATCATTTGTCGTAAGCGAGGCTCAACGAGAGGAACAATGGATCCCGTGTTAGACACTCTTCCCTCTGATCGATTTCCCGCTCGGCGGATATTGACGGGTTGCGCGACGCTGGCGGTCATGCTGGTGATCTATGGCTCGTGGCTGCCGTTCGAGTTTGATACCGCAGCGCTCATGAAATCGGAACTGGCCGTCGTGGGTCGCATCGCTTGGGTACCCAGCAATCCCGAGGATGTGATTGCCAATATCGGGATTTTCATCCCCATTGGCTTGTTGGTGACAATGCGCCTCATCGTTGGTGGGTGGAGGCGCGCTCCTCGGATTGTCTTCGCTTGCGTAGTTGCTGCCTCGGCCAGTCTGATTTGCGAAGCCGGCCAGACGATTATCGTCCAACGCAGCGCGTCGTACACGGACATGGTCTTTCACGGCTTGGGAACTCTGATCGGGATTGTTCTGGCCGGCCTGAGTCTTCGCCTGGCTCAGCGGTTTACACGTCAACTCAGCATGGGCCTGGCACTGAACCCCCATCGGGCACTCTTCGGCATCGTTGCGATTCTGGTTGTGTTTGCGAAGTTGGCGCCGTTCGATTTTACCATCTCACCCGCTGCCCTGGCCCATTCTATGAACACAGCGCGTTGGTCGCCGTTCGATCCGGCATCAGCCGGTCTGCAGCAAAGTGTCCTCGGTGACCTCACCGAGACAGCCGGCAGTTTCTTTGCCTTTGCTTTGCTGGGCATTCTCGGAGTCGGATTACTTCGCGAGCAAGCAGAATCGCGAATCGTGAGTGTGGTCAACACGATTGGCAAGCTGATTGTGTTGGCCATCGGAATCGAATTAGCCCAGATTGTGATTGTTTCTCACACTTGCGACGCGCTGGATGTGTTGCTCTACGTTTATGGTGGGCTGATGGGGGCTGGTTTAGGCGTCGCCCTAGGCACGAGCGCAGCTGACAATCATCGTTTTGCCGGCCGTCAGGTCGCTGCACGAGTGCTGCTGACTGCCGGGCTCGTCGTGCAGGGTGTTTTGGTGGTGGGCAGTATTTTCCCCGCAGGCGGGCAGTTGGAGAAGCTGTCCACATCGTCCATTCAGTGGATCCCGTTCTACGCACAATTCAAAGAACCGCTCGCAAAGAGCATTGGACAGATCGTGTCTTCCGTGATTTGGTACGGTACGTTGGCCATCGTGGTCGCGTCGGCATCGGTCGGCGGGGTTCGGCGTTATCGATTTCTGCCGGCCGTGCTGGCCACGGTAGGCTTGGTGTTGCTGACCGAAGCAGCCCAGGTCTTCGATCAGGCTCGTGTCGCAGATATGACTGAGCCAGTATTGGCATTGGCCGCTTCGGCTGTTGCGGTGTTCGTCTGTCGGTGGATCGAACGTCAACGCCGCATCGAACCCCAGACGGCGATCGTCGAGTCGGTCTGAAGTCGGCCTATTGCCCCGTTGACTTTGGGCACGCGCGTCCGTAGCATGGTGCCGTTCGAGATTCACGGGGCGTAGCTCAGCCTGGATAGAGCGCTGCGTTCGGGACGCAGAGGTCGCAGGTTCAAATCCTGTCGCCCCGATAGACTTAGGGAAACAAGAAGTTCCACTATTGACAACGAGGTTCCGCTTCCTGTAAGGTCTTGGGCAGATTGGAGGATCCCGATCGTGCCCAGAACACCCACCGTCCATTACGACAGGACCCGCGACCGCCACTACTTCACCGTCAGCGGCAGGAAGTACGTTCGCAAGAACTACGCGGATGCTGTGGAGTTGCTCGCTGACCTGACGGCGGATCAACGGCGTTCGGGCAGCGTCGAGTGCATCGCCGAGATGGTTGAGCTGTGGTTCGGCAAGAATTGCAAGAAAGACAATGAGACAACTCGGTGGCGTCTCAAGCCTTGGTGGACATTCGAGGGAGACGTGTCGCTCCGAACATTTGGACGAGACGGGCTGGACCGCTACCTGGAACACCTAAAGAACAACACCGACTATGCCCCGAAAACCATCCGCGACATGATGACCATTGCCGGGCAGGTGTGCCGCTGGGGCTACACTCGCAAGCACCTGCCCGAACTCCCACTCATGCCGCGCTTGCCCAAGGCTCCGATTGGCAAGAAGAGTATCACTCCCAAGAAGCTCGCCAGGATGTTTAAGCGGTTCGGCTCCCCGAAGTACGATCGCGTCCGGTCTATTCTTGAATTCATCCAAGGGACGGGCTGTCGGCCTAGTGAAGCCCGCCGTCCTATTTGGGATGAGGTTG
>JADFGE010000214.1 GCA_022567855.1 Planctomycetota bacterium
TGACTGCCCGGCAGCGATGGCGCCGGCGTCTTCGAGCTCGCGCTGCTTGTCAGCGTCCAAAACAAACTTGCGGAATCCGCCCTCCTCGCCGCCCGCCTCCTCGTATCGGCCCTCGTCCATCGCCCGCTGGGCGCTGAGGTCCTTCAGGTCGCTCTCCAACTCCGTATCCAGCGGATCGATATTCAACGCGGCCGCGCCGGCACGGAGCGCCTCGTTCCATGCGCCGATTTCGGCCAGACAGGTCTTCGCCTGAAGGAAGGCGTTCTTGGACGGCTTCTTCTGCTTCAGAAGGACGTTCATGGCCTTGGGCGCGAACCAATGGCCGAACTCGAGTTGCTCAGCCTTGACGAGCGCCTCCAACAGCTTCAGCGCCAGTGACGCGTTGTTGATGTCCTTCATCCAGGCGAACTCGGCGGCGGCAAACTTCTCGACCGGATGAGGTCCTTCCAGTTTCCTGATCTCCTTCCCCGACGCCGGCTTAGATCCCTTGTTGAAGTACTGCACCGCCGCCTCGTACATCGCTTCGTGGGCCGACATCATCGAAGGATCGAGTCCGATACCGTGGGCGTAGTACACCAGGGCCGAGTCGAAGTTGAAGGAATCCGCCATCACGCGGGCGTGCTCGAACCACCGGCGGGCTTTCTCCGGCTGGGGCTCGAACGTGAGTGCGTCCGTGCGAGCCTCGCCGTTCTCGTCGTCGGGTGGCTTGGGTTTTCCGAATCGAAACGCCACGGATCGCTCCTGCTCAATCAGCCTCAGTCTTGCTTCGCAGGGCAGGTGATCGGTGTTGCATCCGCATCGCCGACTGAGCCGTCAAAGGTAGGTGGATTGCGGCCAAGGGTCAATCCGCCCCTTGTCTGGCGGTCCCGGCGCTCACCGCGTAGCATGAGCCGATGAGCGTCGCCGCCGCCGCTTTGCAAATCCTGCACTACCCCGCGCCCCAGCTTCGGCGCCGGGCTGAGCCGGTGGGGGAGATCGATGCCTCGGTCCAGGCGGTCGCGGCGCGCATGATTGCGCTGATGCGCGAGGCGAACGGATTGGGGCTGGCCGCGCCTCAGGTCGGCATGCCCTGGCGGATGTTTGTGACGAGCGGCGGTGAAGATCATCCCGACCGCATATACATCAATCCGACGCTCTCCGTCGTCGATACAGACCTTGTGCTGAAGGAGGAGGGGTGCCTGAGCCTCCCGGGCATCAACGTCGAGCTTCGCCGGCCACAGGCCGCCACCATCAACGCTCTGAATCTCGCCGGTCAACCCTTCGAGCTGAGCGACGACGACGTGCTCGCCCGGGTCTGGCAGCATGAGCTGGATCATCTCGACGGCGTTCTCATCATCGACAGAATGAGCCCGATGGACCGGCTCGCTACCCGCAAGATCCTCAAGGAGCTGGAGGCGACCGCCGACGGCGCTTGACGCTCCTCAATCCTTTACGGCCCATTCACCATCCTTGGCAACGCGACGATGCGATTGGTTTACTTCGGCTCGTCAGACTTTGGTCTCCCGACGCTCCAGCGTTTGGTGCTCGAACATGATGTGGCGCTGATCGTGACGCAGCCCGATCGCCCGGCGGGCAGACAGCGACGCCTCTCGCCCACCTCCGTCGCCGCCTTCGCCCAAACGAGTGGCATCGATACGATCAAGCCGGACGATGTGGATGATCCCACGCTCACTGATCGGATTCGCGAGATTGGCGCGAAGGCGCTCGTGGTCATCGCCTACGGCCGGAAGTTGGGGCCCGCGCTCCTGAATAACACCTTCGCGATCAACTTGCATGGATCGTTGCTGCCGAAATATCGCGGGGCGGCTCCCATAAACTGGGCGGTGATCAATGGCGAAACCCAGACGGGCATCAGTGTGATCAGTATGACCGAACATATCGACGCCGGGGCGATTCTCGCGCAGCGGGCGACGATGATCGACCCGATGCAGACGGCCGGTGAGTTGGAACACCGGCTGTCGGAGCTGGGCCCGGACCTTGTTCTGCAGACGCTGGCCGAATACGCATCCGGCGATCTCGAGCCCAAACCACAAGACGACCGGCTCGCGTGCCGCGCTCCCAAACTCACGAAGTCCGACGGGACGGTTCGGTTCGACGCCCCGGCCCCGGCCGTGCAGCACCGCGTACACGGCTTGACGCCGCGGCCCGGGTGTACGGTCGCCTACAACGATCAGCGGCTGCGGCTCGAACGTGTGGCCGTCATCGATGAACGTGCAACAACTGGAGGGCCGGGCGAGGTGCTTGCCGATGGAACCATTGCCTGTACACCGGGCGCTGTCGAGTTGCTGGCGGTGCAGCCGGCTGGAGGCAAGCTCATGTCGTTTGACGCCTATCGGCGCGGTCACGAGATCCCCACCGGCGCGAGGCTGGCGTCACTATGAAGTGGCCCGCGGCCACGCTATGGGATCTGCTCGGCCTGACGAAACGGACTCGCCCCAAGCCGCCGAGCAAACCCCCGCCGCCGGCGCATTCGCCCATGCGTCAACGCTACGACGCGCTCGTAGTCGAGATGAAAAAGACCTACGGCATCCGTGTCCGCAAATGGCGCAGCAGCTCGACCGGGTGCGCCTGGATCGTGCGCTACGATGACGGCGATGAGCGCAGACTCATCGAAGCGCCGTACCCCAAAGGCCCCATGAGCTGCGCCATCTTCCTGCACGAAGTGGGTCACCATGCGATCGGCTTCGGGACGCATCGGCCGCGCTGCCTCGAAGAGTATCACGCCTGGCAGTGGGCGCTCCAGACGATGCGGGCAAAGGGGTTGAATGTCACCCCCGCCGTCGAGAAGCGCATGGCCGAGTCCCTGCGCTACGCGGTGCAAAAGGCCAAGCGGCGCGGACTCAAGTCGCTCCCGCCGCAACTGAGCGCCTACGTCTGATGGGGCGTGCGGCGATCGCAGCGTTGCCGTTTTGCCGTATCCACCCCGGGCATGCCCGGGGCTATTTGGAGGTGATCCAGTCGAACGGCGCGGCTGGTTTTCCCCGTCGTAGATTGTGTTCTTGGATGTACTGGATAACGATCGGGATCACGGATTCATCAAAGATGAACACCTTCCAGTATCCAGCCGTCCAGATTCGCGACCGGCCACCGTTCTCCGGTTGGTGTAAGAGCACGCTACTGGTTCGGCTCTTGAGTCGTCCGACGACTGTACCGATGTCGTTGCGCAATCGACCGAACAACAGATGCACATGCGTAGGCTCGATCGTGGCCGCGTGAATGTTCCACATAGCCCCCGGCATGCCGGGGGAAAGCTGCCGGCCGATTTCACCCGCCACGATCTGCGAATCGTTCTCGCACAATGTCTTGGCCGGTTCTTTCATGATCGAGCGGGCATGACGATGTGTTTCAGGATCGGCGAGATTCAATTGATGTCCGGCCCGTTTGAGTCGCCCGTAGAAGTCGAGCAAGGGCGACCAATGTCCACGGGCATCACCCGGAAGCCATGTACCGTAGGTCGTCCACACGACATGGATTGCGCAGGTACGCGGCATGTGGACATGGTAACGGAGATGGGGAGAGAGAGCACTCTCAGCCGAACAAGGAGCGCAATGCCCACTCCAAAGAGCACAGCCAAACGGGGGAAAGAGCGCAATGAACACTCCTTCTGGCTCGATCACCCTGCCCGGGAGTAAGAGGAATAGCTGAAGTGTCGGCCAGGGTCAAGGAGTCGACCGATGCCAAAGGCACGATCCTTACCAGTAGGCCGGACTTACTCCTGTTTCGAGCCCAAGTATCCGCTTGAGACTTCCCCGAGCAAAGTAATCTTCACGATTCATCTCGGCCATCAGATCGCCGACCAACTCGGTAAGGCCGTCGGTTGTGACGAATTCCAGATGCGAGAGGGTGTAAGAGAAGCCTGTCAATCGATCGCCACACTCGAACGTTGAATTGATCCAATATGGGCATCGGATGACCTGTTGCGGTTCAGCATCCAGAGAACCGTCAGCATTGAAGTGAACGGTCCACAGGCGGCCATTCGGAACGACAACCACGGGAAGGATGAGCGTTGTGAGCGCTCCTCGATACTCCTGCCTGGCGCCTTCCTCGCACGCCTGATCTGCAAGTACCTGGGCGGAACTGATGGCCTGCGTCCATTTGCTGAACACCTCCGAATCCGTGCTGGTGATTCCGGACTGGTTCCGCCCGACCTGCGCACATGATTTTCCGACTGGCTGTTCCTCGTTGTAGATGCTGAACCTCCCCGCGACCTTCCATTTCATTGCCCTCGGTACATACGCAGGGACTGTGATCTCTTCTTTGGTTAGCAGGCGGAACTGGTCAGGGTTCACGGATAAGAGGACGTCGTGTATGCCCTCATCGAACTTTCGCGGAACGGTATGGATCACGAGCGGGAAGTTGTCACGCAATTGCTTGCACTCGACGGCAAGCCGGATCTGCTCGTGTGGAAGCAGCCACTGACTTTGGTCCGTCCACGTCGCCCTGATATCGAATTGCCTAATCTTCTCCGTGAGCGGGTCGGTGTAAGTACCACCATGATCGCAAGCGAAGCCCAACTTGGTCAGCTGGTTGTATACCGAGAGTTCAAACTCGAAGTCGGAATGATCTTCGACGAATTCGCGAACATCGGCCACCGCGATCGGATCCGTCCTGAGCTTGGCCATAAAGGCAGTATATCTGGTTTGACACCAGCCGAGTGCCGTGATCCACCCTTGCACGTCGCGAGGGATATCCGTTGTGTTCGGAGTTGGACCCGGCTCGCTTACACCAGCAGGTCGATCAGGCTGCCTTCGTTGGTGATGCGGAAGTAGTTGATCAAGTGCAATGTCTCGGCGACGTCGGGCGGAACCTCGCGAGGCTCAACTGGTTTACCGATGGGGTTGGGGGCGTACGCCTTGCGCTCCGTCGGCGGCGCGGACAGCGGGTCCGGCGGCTGATCGGGCTCGGGGAATCGGCGCGACGGCTCAAAGACATCACGAATCGGGGGGCGGGCCAAACGCGCTAGCTCGTGGCGGAGGTGCGAGATTTCTCGTTCGGTGACATGCAGGCGAATGCCGTGCAGTCCGGGCTCGCACCGACCGGGCTCAGCGGTGATCTCTCGGGCACGATTGAAGCGCCTGGCGGTTTCCAGACTAGCCTGGGTCAGTAGAACCAACCGATGCACCGGATCAGCCGGCGCTGCTGCGATTCGATTCCCCATCTCCATATTGGTTGTGGGGCAACGCGCATACCGCGTCGGGTCGGGTCAGCTCAGACCACGACATTGCCGATAAGAACGCGAACCGCGATCCCACGAACGGCGTTGTGTGGTCCGGCGGCGTGGTCGGGGGATAATTGGTTCGTAGGACATGTTGTCCCGCTACAACATGATGCGAGCCTTGACTGTGCCCATGACGCAACAACCACTTCGAGTAGATGATCTGGATTACAAGCTGCCGCCGCAGCTGATCGCCACCCGCCCGGCCGAACCGCGCGACTCGGCGCGCCTGCTCATCATGCATGGCAACGACGACGCCATCGAGCATCGTCACGTGCGCGACTTGCCGGACTACCTGCGCGCCGGCGACACGTTGGTCTTCAACCGAACGGCGGTGATGCCGGCGCGGCTCGTGGGGCGGCGGGTCGATACGGGCGGTCGAGTGGAGGGTCTGTTCCTGGAGGAAGTCGGACAAGA
>JADFGE010000215.1 GCA_022567855.1 Planctomycetota bacterium
AACGGCGTGGGCGGCAATGATTCTGCAGGAGGTCTACGGTGAGAACGATCCTGATTTGCGACGGGCGATCCAATGGCTGGCCGGTACGCAATTGACTGACGCGCAATCGGTCGATCGCGCGCTGAATCCCGATGGTGATCCAGCCGGTTCGTGGTATGAGCCTTGGTTTACAGGCACGGGTTTTCCGCGTGTGTTCTATCTGCGCTATCACCTGTATCGGTTGTATTTCCCGGTGATGGCGATTGGGCGGTATCTCGCGGCGCACAGCGTATCGATCGACGATGCGCCGATCGCGCCGTCTGTAATAAAGATGATGCCCAAAGTAGCGGTGGGGGCATAATCGCGACGATCCTGCGTTGTCGCCTCACAGCGAACACAGCGCCCCGGTGAAGCCCACGGGCTCGAGCCCGTGGGCTTCCGTGGGTGTATTGCCCGCTGTCGTACACGCACCGCAGCACGTAACGGTCAGAACGGACACGGCGCCTCGAACGTCATCGGCTGGGCCGCGCCCGGATGCACGAGCCACAATGACTGCGCGTGCAGCATCAATCGATCCGCCAGCGCCGTTACTTCCGGGGGCGCGTACAGATCGTCGCCGAGAATCGGGTGACCGATCGATTGCAAGTGCAAACGAATCTGGTGCGAGCGGCCGGTGATCGGACGGAGTTCCAATCGCGTGCGGTCGGCGTCGCGTTTCAACACGCGGTACTTCGTCACTGCTGGTCGCCCCCGCTCGTGATCGATGACCTGGCGCGGCGCATTCCGGGGGTCCATGTCCTTGCGCATGGGCAGGTTTACCTCACCCTCATCCAGCTCGACCATTCCGTGGACGATCGCGACATAAATTTTATGCACCTCACGATCGTGGAATTGCCGACTCAGCTCACGATGGGCCTCAGCGTCCAGGCCCATGACGATCACGCCGGACGTGTCGCGATCGAGTCGATGGACGATGCGGGCCCCGGGGAATTCACGTTGCACGCGCGTGGCGAGGCAATCCTGCTTGTCAGGCCCGATCCCCGGCACGGACAGCAGCCCGGGGGGCTTGTTGAGCACGAGAATGCGCTCGTCTTGATGAATGACATCCAAGGCCATGGGCGGCTAGGGTAGTCCAGCCTTGTGCCGGGCTGCAATCACGGGCCGATCCGGCGTATGATTGGGCCCACCGATGTACCACACACAAACCCCAACGCGAGCTTTGTCACAATGAGAACTCACTGCGTCTTCGCCGCGTTTGCCGGCCTTGGACTTTGTGCCTACGCATTGGCACAAGCCCCCAGCGGCGATGCTGAACCGGATCCCAACTGGCAAGAGGCGGAGGCGGGGATTCTGGCCAATCAGTTGCAGTTGACGTTCGCCGATCGGTTCGTCAAGGCCGGGGAGTCGTATTTCTCGCCCGACGACTCCAAGGTGATTTTTCAAGCGGTCGAATTGCCGCCCGCGGGTCAGGCGGCCGATCCGTTCTACGCGATGATCGTTGCCGACGTCGCGCGGGATAACGCTGGGAGAATCACAAGCATCGACAACTTCAAACGGCTCAGCCCGCCTGGGTCGGCCAACACCTGCGGGTGGTTCCACCCGACCGATCCAAATGTCGTGTTGTTCGCGTCGACGGTCCAGCCGCCGGTTGAACAACAGCCGCCGGGGTTTGTGCGCGACACCGAGCGTTACCGCTGGATGTTTCCGCCGGAGATGAAGATCGTCCGCTGTGAATTGGATACCGCCGATGGCGCCGCCCAATCGATCGAAGTGATCTACGGTGATGACAGTTCGTATCAGGCTGAGGGTTCGCTGACGAAGGACGCCCGGCATCTGTTGTTTTGTGACTTGACGTCCAATGCAGGCGATCTGTTCATCAAGGACCTCACCACGGGCAACGTCAATCGCATTGTCCAGGCCCGGGGATACGACGGCGGGCCGTTCTTCTCGCCGGATGAAAGGCGCATTTGCTATCGCTCCGATCGGCGCGGCGATCACTACTTGCAGCTCTTCATCGGTGAGTTGGCGACGAACGAGCGCGGCGAGATCGTGGGCCTATCGCGGGAGTATCAGATCACGGACAACGGACACGTGAATTGGGGGCCTTTCTGGCATCCAAACGGGCGGTTCCTCGTATACGCCACCAGTGAAATCGGTCACCACAACTACGAGGTGTTCCTGCTCGATGCCGACCCCGGCGATCTGGACGGATCCAACGGGACGATCAAGTACGGCACGCAGCGCCGGCGTATCACCCATGCCGCCAAGGCGGACGTTCTGCCCGCGTTCAACTCCGATGGAAGCGTCATGATCTGGACCAGCCAGCGCGGCGCCGACCGCAAGAGCCAGCTTTGGGTCGCGGACTTTGTGATCGAGCTTGATTCTCCGGGAGCGGCGGATGTGTCGCAGCGTTCCACACCGTAGAAACAAATACAGCAGTGCCGGCCTCAGTCGCGGCCGGGTTTTCCGTGCGCTGGTGATCGGCGGGTTCGTGTCGTTCAGCGCAGCGGTCGGCTGCGAAGAGTACCGCGTGGAACATCACCGCCGGCCCGCTTACTACCAAGCGGCGGCGCTGGGCGAGCTTCCGGATCGTGTCACGCTCGCGGACGGCACGGTGATTGTGTACGAGACGACCGATCTGGTTGGAAAACGAAAAAAGAACAACGACGACGCCGTTAAGCCGCTTCAGATCCGTGAGGAATTTGAGGATGGCCGCATCATCCTGCGTGCGCGCGTGCCCGAGCATGTGTTGGCCAACACCTTGACCTGCCTGCGAAATCAGGAGTACGAGCTGCTGTGGGAGCAGTTGCTGTCTGAGCAAACAAAGCGTTCTTACGAACGGCAAGGGCTGGGCGTTGAGGACTTTGCCCGCTACTTCGGCCAGCGCCGCAACGATCTGGCCAAGACCATCAATCGCATGATGCTGGGCATCCCACGCCATGAAGTGGTCATGGAGAACCTCGGCGGGGGCGTGATACGAATCCGATTCCACCCGCAGGTGGGCAGGCTGTTCAGGTTCAAGACTGTCGATGTCGTCAGCGAAGGCCCCGGCTTGAAGCTGCTGATGATCCACTGATGAAGATAGGCATCGAGGCATCGAGGCATCGAGGCATCGAGGCATCGAGGAAGATAGGCATCAAGGCATCAAGGCATCAAGGCATCGAGATAGCCAAGGGTGGTAACCCGCGGATTCCTCAAACCAATCAACCTACATCAACCGTCCGACGGGCACGCCGTTCGCCAACACGCTCAGGCCGCCGGCCATCGTGTCATGGTCGTTGGCCTGGGCCCAATGGATCGTTGGCTGGACGAGCGTGACCAACTGCATGATTCTGCCGACCTCGACCGCGACCGGGTGGCCGGTGTTGATCAGCGTGCCGCCGCCGACGACGAGCAGGGCGTAGGCGAGGACGAGGTTCAGCAACACCGCGATCGGCCGGAAGCGCCGGCGAGGCGTGGTGGTGGGTTGTTCCTGACAGCACGGGCAACATTGGGTCATGGCTGGGCTCCGAAGCTGGGGGCTCAGCAGGTTCTTCGGAAGGGCCGCGGGCGAGTTTCAGATGTCCCAACGCAAATGAAAACGGCGGGCCTTAGTGGGGCCCGCCGGGGGATATCGATGGTCGCGGATTCGTGTGGCTGGGATTCAGGCCGTGGCCGCAGGTTCTTCGGTCGGGCGGTCGGGGCTCGGCTCGGGCGAGTCCCCGTCGTCGCCGCCATCGTCCCCACCCTCGTCCTTGGGTATCGGCTCTGACTGGAAGTAGAGATTCTCGGCATCCTTCTTGTGGGTGACCGTGATCTTCTCACCAGACTGAAAGTCACGGCTGAGCAATGACTCGGCCAGTGGATCCTCGATGTAGGAGCTGATGGCGCGGCGCAGCGGCCGGGCCCCAAAGTCCGGATTGAATCCCTTCTCGATGAGGAACTCCTTGGCCTTTCTGTCCAGATCGAGTTCGATGCCCTTGGCCTGGAGCCGTTCGCGCACCTTGGCCAGCTCGATCTCGATGATGTCGAACAGATCGTCCTTGGTCAGCGGCCGAAAGACAATGATCTCGTCCAGGCGGTTGATGAACTCGGGGCGGAAGTACTTCTCCGCCTCGTGCATCAGCGTGGACTTCATCTTCTCGTAGTCCTGAACGTCGTCGCGTTTGCCGAAGCCGAACTGTTGTCCGCCTTTGATCATTTCCGCGCCGATGTTGGAGGTCATGATCAGGATGACGTTTTTGAAGTCGATGTGCCGGCCGAACGAGTCGGTGAGCCGGCCCTCCTCCATGATCTGAAGGAGCATGTTGAAGACGTCGGGGTGCGCCTTCTCGACCTCGTCGAGCAGTACGACGGCGTACGGCCGACGGCGAATGCGCTCGGTGAGCTGTCCGCCTTCTTCGTAGCCCACGTAGCCGGGCGGTGCGCCGATGAGTCTGGAGACGTTGTGCTTCTCCATGTACTCGCTCATGTCCAAGTAGACCAGGGCATCGGGGTCGCCGAACATGAAGTCCGCCAGGGCCTTGGCGAGCAACGTCTTGCCGACGCCGGAAGGGCCGACGAAGATGAACGAGCCCATCGGCCGGCGGGGATCTTTCAGCCCGGAACGGGCCTTGCGGATGGCGCGAGCGACGGCCTTGACCGCTTCTTGCTGGCTGATGACGGTCTTGTGCAACTCCTCTTCGAGGTTCAGCAGCCGCTCGGATTCGTCCTTCTCCAAACGGGTCAGCGGAACGCCGGTCATCTTGGAGACGACCTCCCCGATGACTTCTGCATCGACGACGCCGTCGATCTCGTTCAGCTTCTTACGCCAATCCTGCTGAATGGTGTCCTTTTCCTTGCGCAGCTTCTCGGCGCGGTCACGCAGTTCGGCCGCCTTCTCGTAGTCGGCGCCCTTGACCGCCTCTTCCTTCTCGATGGAGAGCAACTCGATCTGCTCTTCGAGCTCGGCAAGATTCGGCGGCTTGGTCATCGACTTGAGCCGGACTCGCGCGCCGGCTTCGTCCATCACGTCGATGGACTTGTCCGGCTGAACGCGCCCGGTGATGTAGCGATCAGACAGCTCCACCGCCGAGTCGAGCGCATCATCGGTGATGCGTACGCGGTGGTGCTGGGCGTAACGCTCGCGCAGCCCCTTGAGGATCTCGATCGTTTCTTTCGAGCTGGGCGGGTCCACGGTGATCGATTGGAATCGCCGCTCGAGCGCCGCGTCTTTCTCGATGTACTTGCGGTACTCGTCGAAGGTCGTGGCGCCGATGCACTGGATCTCGCCGCGGGCCAAGGCCGGCTTGAGCACGTTGGAGGCGTCGATCGCGCCCTCCGCGCCGCCGGCGCCGACCAGCGTGTGCAGCTCGTCGATAAACAGGATCACGTTCTTGGCCCGGCGCACTTCGTTCATCACGGCCTTGATTCGTTCCTCGAACTGGCCTCGGTACTTGGTGCCGGCGACCATCATCGCCAGATCCAGAACGACCAACCTCCGATCGTGCAGCAGATCGGGCACCTCCTGGTTGATGATCTGCTGGGCCAGACCTTCGACGATCGCGGTCTTGCCCACGCCCGCCTCGCCCAGCAGCACCGGGTTGTTCTTCGTGCGACGGCACAGGACCTGGATAAGTCGCTCGATTTCATCTTGCCGGCCGATGACGGGATCGAGCTCGCCGCTGCGGG
>JADFGE010000216.1 GCA_022567855.1 Planctomycetota bacterium
CTTTACCCTCGCGTGCACATGGTCGGGCAACCGGGCCATTGCCGCTGTTCCAGGCCGTGGCGAGTACTTGAAGATGAAATGGTTCTTGAACCGCACTCGACGCACTAGGTCCTTGGTCAACTGGAAATCCTGGTCGGTCTCGGTCGGGAACCCCACAATAATGTCGCCGGCCATAGATACATCCGGAAGAATGCTCCGCGCCCGGTCGACCAGGTCCAGATATTCGCTGGTCGTATACCCGCGATTCATCAGCTTCAGGATGCGGTCCGACCCGGATTGGACCGGCAGATGCAGATACCGGCAGATACGGGGGCATTGGGCCATCACCTCCAAGATGTCATCGCCGAAGTCGCGGGCATAGCTGGTCACGAACCGCAGTCGCCTGATCGCCGGCACCTCGTCGTGGACCCGCCTCAATAGCTCGGCGAAGCTGGTCGTGACCTGACCCGCCCTGCCGTTCGCCCCCGTCGAGCCCCGAAACGCCGAACCCCCCGGGCCAATTTGCGGCCGCTCCTGCCCATTGACGGAGACGGCCGGCCCGTGCGTATAAACATAGTGATTGACGGTCTGGCCCAGAAGTGTGATCTCGATCACCCCGCGCTGAGCCAGTCGTCGGCACTCGTCGACGATATGGTCCGGCGGACGGTGTACCTCCGCCCCCCGAGTGAACGGCACTACGCAATACGTACAGAACTTGTTACAGCCACGCGTGATCCTTACATACGCGCTGCGACCGCCGGCCGCCGCCCCGTCTGGGTCGAACGCCCGGGACAGGTCCAACATCTCCAGGTTGTCGTGGGCCGCGGTAAGCGTTGCGGACCGCCTGGTTCGATTGCCCTGCAAGGCGACACGATCCGCCAGCTCGACGGCTTGCTCCTTCATCGCGTTGTCCAGCAGCATCGGCAGCTTGTCCAGCTCACCCGGACCGCACATCAGATCAACCTGCGGGTACTTCCGGATGAGATCCACCCCTTCCCGCTCGGCCATACACCCAATCACCCCCAGGATCACGTTCGACCCCTGCCGCTTGGCCACGCCGATCAACCCGATTCGGCTCCGCACCTTGTTCTCCGCCTGCTCGCGGACCGAGCAGGTGTTGAACAGCACGACGTCGGCTTGGTCGCGATCTTTCGTGAACTGATACCCCAGCGCCATCAGATGACCGCGCACCAGCTCGCTGTCCAGCTCGTTCATCTGGCAGCCGAAGGTCTCCAAATAGACCCGCCGGCCGCGTACCTGAGTTGGTGTGTCTTCGGCAATCACGCTGGACCTATGGTAGCCGCCAGCCATCGCCTGCAGCCCCGTCGAGGCCTGGTCACTTCAGTGACCAGGTAACCCGGCTCCGTGGGAACGTATCACCGCCAAACTACTCCACTCGATACGCCGTCGGGCTCGGTCTGACGGCCCGCGCAAACCACAACGGCCGGCGTAGATTGTCAGGACCCGGGGCGGGGCGGGTCAGCGCGATCCATTCTCGATAGACCTCCATCGATTTGTTGGTATCCACGACAACGTCGCCGTAGTGATCATCAGGCTCAGCCGGTCCGATCGTGACGCGCTGATGCCAGCAGTGCATGCCGGAGACCGGATCGGGCTGCACGGGGAAGGTGAGGTTTTGATGCACACCGCCGTCCGTCCACCAGATGCGCTTCGAGTCGGGATCTGCGCTGGCAAACGGCTGGATGTTCTCGACGCGCCGGAATCGGACGACGCCGGGCGATAACTCTTCTTTGACAACCTTCGCGCTGGCCCATCGATCGGCGCCCACATCGTCAGACAATCGCCACCGCCCCAGATGATGCGAACAGGCAATCACGCCGGGACGCATCCCTTCAGTGACCCAGACCTTATTGACGAAGTGACCGATGCGGGTGGTGACGCGCAGCAGATCGGTCGTTTGCAAGCCCAAACGCTCCGCATCCTGCGGGTGTATCCAAACTGGATTCGTATTGGAAAGCTCATAGAGCCACTTCGCGTTGGCGGAGCGCGTATGAATAAGTGTGGGCAAGCGAAACGTCGGAATCAGAACGAACTCGCCCTTGTCGCGGTCCATGTGCTTGCGGTGAATATGGCTCTCAATAGAGCCGGGCAACACCTGCTCAGGCCACTTCCAATCCACAAGCGTCTTGCTATGCAGTTCGAGCCTTCGGCTGGGCGTTTCAAAGCCAACGCGAGGCTGACCATCCACCATGACGCCGATCGATTTTCCGTTCTTGGTGATCGTGCCGTCGGGTTGGGTTTGCGAATCCTGCCGCGCCTCGGCCGGCAACTCGGCGCGATACGAATCGTAGACATCCTCGGCGATGAGAAACGCGCCGAACTTCCGCATATACGCAAGCGGTGTGAGATCATGCTTGGCCGCTTCTTCAGGCAGCCCGGGCACACTGTTCTCAAAGATCCACTGGTAGTACTCATCAATGGTGATCTTCTCGCCCGGCCGGTAGGGCGATTCGTAGAACTTTCGGATACCAAGTGAACCGTCGGGATCGATTCGCCAGGAGAGTTCGATCCAGAACTCATCCTCCTCCCACACTTCACCTGGGTTTGCTTGATAGGTGAACTCGACTTTTTCGCCAAGACGTTGTTTGGCGACGCGCACCACGGGTTGGCGGAAACCGATCCACTTCGCTGCGTGCGTCTCTGCGCTAAAGAGATCGTGGCGTTCAGCCCCGACCCCCATGGGCAGCACATAGTCTGCATATTGAGCGGTTTCGTTCCAGGTCGGCGTAAGGGCCGCGTGCAACTCGATCTTTGATTCATCGGTGAGCATGCGCTGCCACATCATCCCATCGGGATTGGTCCACACCGGGTTGTACACGCGGGTGAAGTAGACGGCGATCTTGCCCCGGCCTTCTTCGAGAAAATGGGGCAATAAATACGACATCTCGTGATGAGCGAGTGGATACTCGAGCGGATACAGCAGCTCGTTCCAGATATCCTGCGGCGGCGGCTTGAGAAATGGCGCGGGGACAAACTTGCTATCCGAATTGAGACCCGTCCCACCTTTGGTTCCGACGGCCCCAGTGAGCACGACGAGCAGTTGCAGGCAGCGCGCGATCTGCCAACCACCGAGATTGCCCGACGCGGCGCTGCGCCAGATGTGGGTCGCAAGGGCGCTGCCGGCTGCGCCGATTTCGCGGGCAATGGTTCGGATCAATTCGGCATCGACGCCACATTCATTTTCGGCAGCCTCGGGCGTAGCGTAGGCGTAGTGTTTCTTGAGTTCGTCGATGAAGCGATCAAATGTGGGCTCGACATCCGGGCATTGCGCACGAAGGAAGTCTCGCCAATTGACCCATTGTTCGAGAAAGGCACGGTCGAAGAGGTCTTCTTGCAATATCACGTGCGCGAAGGCGAGGAGCAGCATCGCTTCCGTGCCGGGCCAGGGCGCGAGCCAATAGTCAGCCATGGAAGCGGTGTTGGAGAGACGCACGTCGATGGCGCAGATTTTCGCGCCTTGGGATTTTGCGTCGATGATGCGCTGCGCGTGTGGATTGAAGTAATGACCGGTCTCGAGATGCGCAGACAGCAGAAGGATGAACTTGGCGTTGGCGTGATCGGGCGAAGGACGATCAGCGCCGGCCCACAGCGCATAACCGAGGCGCGCCGAGGATGAACAGACGTTGGTATGGGAATTGTGACCGTCAATCCCCCAGGACTGAAGGACGCGATCCATGTAGCCGTCCGCGCCGGGCCGACCGACGTGGTACATGATCTCGTTGCGTCGGTCCTCAATCAGCGCCTTGCGGATTTTGGCGGCGAACGTGTCGAGCACTTCATCCCAGGTGGTGCGCTCGAACTTGCCGGCGCCGCGCGGACCGACGCGCTTCAGCGGATAGAGAATCCGCTGCGGATCGTTGATCTGATTGATCGTGGCCGGCCCCTTGGCGCAGTTTCGACCGCGTGAGCCGGGGTGGTATGGATTCCCTTCGAGCTTCTTTACCTGCATTGTCTCTTTGTCGATGTAGGCGACGAGCCCGCAGGCCGCTTCGCAGTTGAAGCAGGTGGTCGGCACAAGCATGTAGCGCTTCTCGACCTTCTTGGGCCAGGCGGCGGCGTCGTACTCGACCCAATCGTCCCACTGATCGATGGGCGGGAAGGATTCGAGCGGCGTAATGGAGAAGTCGGAAGGCATTGGGGATTAGGGATTAGGGGTTAGGAGTTAGGAAAGGGGCGGGAGTTGGGCGGCGCGGATGTAGGCTGATTCGTACGCGAACAAGCTTAGGAGTACGAGCACGAAGGCAATCTGTGGTAATACGAGAGTAACGATCACCGTAAGCACGCCCGCAACGATTACGCCATGGACGATTGCTTCAAGGCGTCCGAAGCGCATCGATCGCAAGAAAGCGGCCGCTTGCTGAGCGTTGGTTGTCTCATGTTTGCGCATCGCCTCCCACACGGCAAGACAACCGTGCGCGATCGCTGAGAGAATCAGGATAAGTTTGAGTCCACCGCTGAACGGAGCGAACGGAAGAAGCACACAACTCCCACAAAGGCAGGCCTGAACGAGTAAATGCGGAAGCAGGACTTTGCTCTCCCAGAGATCGCGCCCTTTGCATTGAGCGAAGAGAAACGCTGTATAGCCTGCCACCGCAACACCGAGCGCAGCAGATATCCACCGCATCGCCTCGGCCGCGGCGTCAGCGCCGTTGAACCGCAGCACGATTGTCGAGGCGACGGTGATCACAAAAACACCCAGTATGATCCCGCCGCGCACCAGCCAACTCTTGAAGTTGGGTCTGGTCAGCAAACGGTAAAAGAGCATGGGTCGAGCGAGGTCTTCGACGAGCAGCGCAAGCGTCACGAGGACAAATAGCAGCGCGAGGATTTCCGGGGCATAATTCAGACCAAAACCCGTCAAGCCGAACGCGGCGGCGAAAGGCGCGAGCATCGCAGCGCCGGCTGCGATTCCTTTGGTAACCAAGTACGCCGCGACCGGCCAGCCCCACTCAACCCGATGACCGGTATCGAGCACGGTCGTAGCATCGAGCGCAAGCGGCAAAGACAACGGCCAATCCTCCGGTTTATCCTTCGGCCGATCGCTCCACAGGTACGTTGGCGGACGCGCTGCACTTCCCGGATTCAGCGAAACCTCGTCAGCGCCGAGGTAGTGAACATTGGGTCCCGTGCCTTGCTCGGGTCGGCACACTTTGGTGTCGTTGTCGGCGATGATCTGCGCCGGTTTGGAATTGGGATCATCGAGATCGCCGGGGATGATCGCTTGCACCGGGCAAACGACGACACAGGCAGGTTCGAGTCCCTTTTCGATTCGGTGGGCGCAGAAGTGGCATTTCTCGACGGCGCCGAGATCATCGTTGAGATACAGCGCATCGTAGGGGCAGGCCTGCATACATGCGCGGCAACCGATGCAGGCGTCGCGATCGACGTCGACAATTCCATCCGGGCGTTTCTCAAGCGCATTGACGGGACAGATCGTGACGCAGGGCGCATCGGAACACTGGTTGCACCGAAGTACGGCAAAGTGCCTGCGGACATCGGGGAACTGACCGACCTCGGTGTACTTGACCGACGTCCGGAAGTTGCCGACCGGAACGTCGTTCTCGGCCTTGCAAGCGACGGTGCAGGCGTGGCAGCCGATGCACCGCGTTTGATCGATGAC
>JADFGE010000217.1 GCA_022567855.1 Planctomycetota bacterium
TATCGACGAAGCGAATGATCCGCAGAACGAACACCCGTTCAAGGGCAACGTCGATCTGGACAAGCTCCAGGCCGTGATCGACGACTTCGGCGCTGAACGCATCCCCTATATCTGTATTGCGACAGCCGTCAACATGTGCGGCGGGCAGCCACTCTCGTTGCAGAACCTCAAGGCGGTCTCGGCCCTGGCGCGTCAGCACGGCATCCGCATCGTCCATGACGCCACCCGTTGTGTCGAAAACGCCTACATGATCCACAACAATGAGCCGGGGTATGCCGACCGCTCGATCGCCGAGATCGTCCGGGAAATCTGCGACCTTACCGACCTGTGCACGATGAGCTCCAAGAAGGACAATCTCGTCAATATCGGCGGTTTCCTCGCCGCCAACGACGATGAGTTCGCGGAGCAGGCTCGCAATATGGTGGTCGTCTACGAAGGACTGCACACGTATGGCGGGCTGGCGGGGCGCGACATGGAGGCGATGGCCGTCGGTATCCGGGAATGCGTCGATCTTGAACACATCAAGGCCCGCGTCGGGCAGGTGTACTATCTCGGCCGAAAACTCGAAGAAGCCGGGATCCCCATTGTCAAGCCGATCGGAACGCACGGCGTGTTCCTCGACGCCAAGCGATTCGTTGGGCATCTTTCCCCGGAGGTCTTTCCCGCCCAGGCCCTCGCGGCGGAGATTTACCTTGACTCCGGCGTACGAACCATGGAGCGCGGCATTGTCTCGGCCGGCCGTGATCCCAAGTCCGGCCGAAACTACGGGTCCGAGCTTGAACTCGTTCGAATGACCATTCCCCGGCGTGTATACACCCAGGCGCACATGGACGTTGTGGCGGAGTCCGTGATCGAGGTCTACGACCACCGCCGTTGGATCACCGGATTGGAAATGACCTTTGAGCCGAAGTTCCTTCGATTCTTCCAGGCTCGGTTCAGGCCGCTCGTCACAACCCCGGTTGCGCACAAAACAAGCCCCGACGCGCTCGGAGCCACCGCCCCCTCCGGCGCCCGACACAGACGCCTGGCCTAGCAGGATAGACAGCGGTCACCACACGATGGCGGCAAGCGCTACAGCGACGCGGATCACTCTTCCCACCCGCCCCGTGCACCGGCTGGGATCGCGGGCTCTGGTGCTGCTCACCAGCGTGTTCGGCCCCTATGCCCAGGACGATGAATACGGCAGCCGGGCGATCAATCCCATGGAGCTCTACCACAACCAGGTGACCCGAGTCCAGCGGGCTTTTTCCCTTCGGATGTTCCACCGCTCCTGGGGCTTGATGCTAATTCAAGCCAATATCGACGCTCCCTGCACCCTGCTGGACTTTCCGACCCTTGATCGCTTTACCCACCAGATCACGACGAACCACTACGACATCGTCGGCATCGGCGCGATCATACCCAACGTGGGGAAGGTCCAGAAGATGTGTGAACTGGTCCGCGAGCATCTGCCCCGGGCCACCATCGTCGTCGGCGGGCATGTCGCGAACCTGCCCGGTCTGGACGAGCGGATCGACGCCGACCACATCGTGCGCGGCGAGGGCGTGCGCTGGATGCGCCGGTTCCTTTCCCAAGACGAAAGCCAACCGATCCGTCATCCGCAGATTCTGTCGGGCATCGGCATGCGCACCATGGGCCTAACCCTCCGGGCAAAGCCGGGCGATGTTGCCGCGACGCTGATTCCTTCCGTGGGATGCCCCCTCGGGTGCAACTTCTGTGCGACCTCGGCGATGTTCGGCGGCAAGGGCAAGTTCGTCCATTTCTACGAGACGGGCGACGAGCTCTTCGAGGTCATGTGTCAACTCGAAAGGACCATGCAGGTCAGGTCGTTCTTTGTCATGGACGAGAATTTTCTGCTGTACCGAAAACGGGCGCTGAGGCTGTTGGATTTGATGGACGAGCACCACAAGCCTTGGGCACTGTACGTCTTCAGCTCGGTGAATGTGTTGTGCTCATATACGATTGAGCAGCTTATTGGTCTGGGTATCTCGTGGGCATGGGTGGGGCTTGAAGGCAAAGACGCTAACTATGTCAAGCTCAGGGGCGCCGATACCCGCACGCTGGTGCGGACGCTCCAGTCCCATGGGATTCGCGTGCTCGGCTCGTCTATCATCGGGCTGGAAGAACACACGCCGCAGAACATCGATGCGGCCATCGATTATGCGGTGAGCCACGATACCGACTTCCACCAGTTTGTCCTGTACACGCCGATTCCCGGCACGCCTCTGCATGCCGAGCATCAGGCCAGAGGTACGCTCTTGGATCCCAGCGAGTGCCCCGAGGCCGATACCCATGGCGAGTGCAAGTTCAACTTCCGACACCCGCACATCAAGAACGGCCAGGAAACCGAATTCCTCCTCAGGGCGTTTCACCGCGATTTTGAGGTCAACGGGCCCAGCATCATTCGGGTGGCGCGCACGATTCTGCAAGGCTGGCAGCGGTACAAGAGCCACCCTCAGAAGCGGATTCGCGATCGGTTTGCCTGGGAAGCCCGCGACCTGCCGGTCAACCATGCCGGGGCGCTGTGGGCGGCCAGGCGATGGTTCCGCCGCGATCCGGTCCTGTCGGCGAAGATTTCGCGGGTACTGAAAGACATTTACCGCGAGTTCGGCCTGAAATCGCGCCTGGCAGCGCCGCTCATAGGCCGGTACCTCCGATTCATGATGCAACGCGAAGACCGCCGCCTCCGTCGTGGCTGGACCTACGAGCCGCCCACCTTTTGCGAAACGAATCGGACGATTGCGTAGGAGCGTCCACTTGATATCCCCGCACCCGGCGCTGCACAGATCGAACACGTGGGTCCAAGACGCGCGATCACTGCCCCCGTCGTCACCAGCGACACTTGCAGTTGAAGTTTGCGCGAGAAGTAGCGTGGGCCGACTTGAATTGCCGACTTGTTCGTGTAAGTATCAAATAGCCCTTCCATTGTTCGACAGTAGGGTCGGCCTATCCAAATTCTTTGGCGGACAAGCCCGACTCTGCGATTTTTTGTAGCTGATGGAGACCGGTAGACTACCTTGCCAGGATCAGTTCTGACGGGGTTTGTCCAGTATGGGACAGCATCCGTTCCAAAGCGAGCCTGGCATGATGTTTCACCTCGGGCGGCACCTGAATGCGGTTTACGACCTTGCGGTGGGCCAGATTGTCCAGCGTCCACAAGAGGTGCTGCGGGTTGATTCGGTACATCATGGCGCAGAGACAAAGGCAATCGCCGAGCAAACGGACGTTCACGCCTCGCCTGGCTGCCCGCTTCGCCAGTCTATTGATGAGGTGCACTTCGGTCCCCACCGCCCAGTTGGTGCCTGGTTCAGCCTGCTCGACCCGACTGATGATGTATTCCGTGGAGCCGACGTCGTCGGCCCGGTCAACCACTTCCTTGCGGCACTCGGGATGGACGATCACGGTGATGCCACCCGTCTCGGCGTATTCGCGTCTGACCTGATCAACATGCTCGGGGCAGAAGCGCATGTGAACTGTGCAATGGCCGGCCCACAGCAGGATCGTGGCGCTGCGAATTTGCTGCTCGCGGATTCCGCCGCCCTCCAACCTGGGATCCCACACCGCTATGTCCGAGGGACCTCGACCGGCAGCTCCGTCCACCTCGGTGATCAGGCCGAACCTCGAAGCGGTGTTCCGACCCAAGTGCTGATCAGGGAGAAAAAGCACCTTGATCTGTTCATTGTTCCCCGCAGGTCGCTCACCGCCGGCCAAGGCCCACCCGAAGATCCCCGTAGCGTTGCTACTGGTGCAGCACGCGCCGCCGTGCTCGCCGACGAAGGCCTTGACCGCGGCGCTGGAGTTCACGTACGCGATGGGGATCACCCGGCCATTCCAGTCGTTGCCCAGGACCGCGTGGATCGATTCCCAGGCCTCGACGACATCGTCGTACTCAGCCATATCAGCCATCGGACAGCCGGCGGAGAGGTCCGGCAGGATGACCGCAACGGCGTCGTCAGTGAGGAGGTCGGCCGTCTCGGCCATGAAATGCACACCGCAAAAGACGATGTACTTCGTGCCGCGTTTGGATGCCTCTTCGGCGGCAAGTCGGCTGAGCTTGAGGCTATCGCCGGTCAGGTCGGCGTGCTGGATGACCTCATCCTGCTGGTAGTGATGGCCCAGGATCAGCAAAATATCGCCGAGTTGTTCGCGACGGGCGGCGATCGCTTGGGCCAATTCCTCGTCTGACATAGCATTGTAGTGATCGGGAAGAGCAGGCTGCCATAGCATGATAAGAAGTCCTCCGGTAGCGAAATTCGCCGTTCTTTCCTGAAAATTGGATATAAATATCTAATTATCTACTATATTGGCCTAGGCAAGCGGCGTCAAGCCCACTTCGCTCGATGATTGGGGAAAAAAACTGATCGAACTCCGTCACGAAACACCTCTGGACATAGGGCTAGCCCAAAGGTCGGACTGCGCGGCCCCTTTCAGGGGGCATCGCGTAGTGATACAGCGCAGAAGTCACATAACGGGTGTGGTAACGCTTCCAGTCGTGATTGCTGACGTCGATAGCCTTGATGGCTAAGCCCGCGGCGCAATGGTCGCCGTCGCCGGCGGGTGAGATCGGAGACTACCGTCGAGGCTTGGTCGTTTGCGGGGCTCGATAGGACTCTCTCTTGCTCGTTTTTTTTCTCGTACTTGGTGCTTCGGATTGCCGTCGGCTCTTCTTGGCCGCGATACGGAATACTTCAAACGTGGTGTCATGAAGAAGGTGATCCATGGCCTTCTCTACCGCGACCAGATTGTCGTGCAGTGGGCAGGGCTGCCCGACGCCGCATCGCCCCCCACCGAATGGGCAGTTATCATCTTTATCGGTACGCTCGAAGAGTTTGAACACGTCGTAGAGCTTGATTGTCTTGGGATTTCGAGCCAGCGCAGCCCCACCGTCCCGTCCACGTGATCCGATCACAAGTCCGGCTTGTGAGAGCTGCGAGAGGATCTTCGCCACGAAAGGATGCTGTAGTCCGCGCGAATCAGCGACGTCCGCGGCGGAAAGCCGTGTCTTCCCTCCGTCGTAAACCTCGGCGAGGCGACTCATCACAGCAATGGCGTATTCAGTTTGTTTTCCATACATCGACTGGTCCCAACAGTGGAGTGTTCAGCTTCTGGTCTCTCGGCAAAGGTCTTTTCTCGGAGGACTTATCAAGCATTATAGGCGAAATATCCACTATTGCGATAAAAAGATCGAAAATTATGAATAATAATTCAGAATATTAGGTCTTAATATCTTGATTTATCGCCAGGGCCCCTATAGGTTATGAGCGGCTCGTGATCTCCCTTATGACAAGCAATCGTCTTTAGCTCACTTGGAGGAATCAGAATGTCCTATTATTTAGTGCATCGTCGAACAACTACCACACTCTTTGGATTGTTACTCGCATTTCTCAATGTGAGCAGTCTCGCCGCCATATCTTTGACTTTTTCGATCGCTCAATCTCAGCGCGATCCCAATGATCCAGGCGTACTCGAGCCGTGCCTGACGGCGACGACAGTGTCAGCACGAATGATTTACTCATTCTGTTCAGCAATTGGGGACCATGTTCTGTCAAGGGTGATAGCCCCGCTGACCTGGATGACGATGGACAGGTCGAAACCTCTGACTTACTTG
>JADFGE010000218.1 GCA_022567855.1 Planctomycetota bacterium
AGATGCAGGCGCTTCTTCAGGGTCCGCAGGCGTACGAACCTGTCACCCTCGAAGTCGTCTCTGCCGAAGTCGTGATCGACCATCTTCCGGTACAACTCCTCCATGCCCCGTTCAAGCGTGTAGTCGAGCCTGAAGTCGGGCAGAAGGCGGGACAGGAGGTCGAAGTTGACCCGGTAGTCGCGCGGGTCGTGCCCGGTCTCGCCGGTGAAGACGAGGTCGGCCTTCGGCACGATGCGCCGGACGATTTCGGCCACGTCCCGCACTTGGTGGTTCTCGGCGTTCGCGCCGACGTTGACCGCCCGGTTGCCGACCGCCGATTCCGGTGCCTCCATGAACGCGACGAACGCGGCGGCGATGTCGCGGCAGTGAATCAACGGCCGCCACGGCGTGCCGTCGCTCGTGATCCGGATGTCGGACCGCGCCACGGCGCACGCCAGGAGGTCGAGATCGCCGACGGTCTCCCTGCGCCGCCGGAAGCTGCCCGCGACCTCAAGTTCATCCAGCCCATCGATTTCCCCGAGGTAGTCCAGCAACGGCTGGATCAGCACCTCGGCCTCGGACAGCAAGAACCGTCCCACCTGCTTCCGATAGTCCTCGATCGATCTCCGGATCTTCTCGGCGCTTTTGGCCCCAAACCCTTCCAGGGAAACGACCCGGTCTGCCTCGAGCGCCTCCTCCAGTTGATCGACGGTGGTAACGCCCAGCTCGCTCCACAGCTTCTTGACTTTTTTCGGCCCGACGCCGTCGAGCTTCACCAACTCAGCCAGCGTACGGGGCACCTGGGCCGCCACCTCTTCCAGGCGGCTCAGGCCTCCCGTCGAGATGAGCTCCTCGATATGGCCTGCGATGTCCTTGCCGACGGCCGGCAGATCCGTCAGATCCTCGCCGTCCTCGATCATGCCCTCGAGCGATTGGGTCAGGCCGTTGATGGTCTGGATGGCGTTGCGGTAGGCACGGATGCGGAAAGGGTTGGATCCCTTGATCTCGAGCAGATCGGCCAACTCGCCCAACACGGCCACGATCTCGATGTTTTCCATCTTTCAGGCCTGCCGTTCCCGGCTGAGCAGTGCACGACGCATCTGGATCACGGGAGGTCCACGCCCGCAGCCCGCCCCGCAGCGTTCGCACGTCGGAGAAACCGAGCTGCAGCAGGCGTTTGCTCATGGCGTTGGCCTTGGGATCGTTGTAGTCGTCGCCGTAGACGATGAGCACGTCGTAGCCGTTGAGCTTGCTCTTGTTGTCGGCGAGGTGCTGGAAGGGCAGGCTGATGGCCCCGGGGATGTGGCCGAGGCGAAAGTCGCGGTCGCTGCGGGGATCGACATACGTCCCGGTCGTGGTTCCGCCCAGGCCCAGTAGCTTCGCCTGGCCTTGGACCAATTCCTGAGCGTCGATCGGGTTGACCAGGACCAGGTCGCGATCGCTGGTCGTGTTCGTGCAACTGATGACGGCCAGGGTTGCGGCGATGACGGCAACGGCGGTGCCGGCCCGGCGAACTGTCGAGAAGGTCATGGTGTGATCTCCATCCATCCCACGTACCAAGGCATTGTCCTTGGGGGGGAATAGGGAACTCTCAGGGCCCGTTTGTAGTCTACAACGGCGGGCGGAAACGGTGGCGGTCATGGAATGGGAACGGCGTGAGCCACCTCTATATAGTTGGAATGAGGGCAGCGGTCTTGGCGGGCTGCCAGCACGCCCGAGATTCTTGGCGAGGGAGCGGCGGTGCGTTACATCGGACCCAGGAAAAGTTGGCTTGGTGGAGGCGTGTTGGGCGGACTGATGCTCGCGGTCAGCTCGGTGGCCTATGGGCAGGATCCGTCGGGGCAGGGCGCGGGCCGCAAGTCGGCTGAGGAGCTGGTGGCGGTGCGGACGGTCGTGGACGTGGCGTCGATCGCCCCTGGTCAGACGTTTCATCTGGCCGTGATCTTCGATATCGAGCCGCAATGGCATATTTACTGGAAGAATCCAGGCGAAGGCGCGCCGCCGCCGACCCTTGCGATCGAAGTACCAAAGGGGTTTGAGGTCGGGGAGGTGCGTTGGCCTCGCCCCATCGTCGTTCAGTCGCCGATCGGGCCGACGTATGTCTACGAAAACCAAGCGGCGCTGTTTGTGCCGATTACGGCGCCTGATGACCTCATGGACGGGAGCGCGACGATCCGGGCCGACATCCGCTGGGCGGTGTGCAAGGCGGTGTGTCTGCTGGGTCGCGGCCGGTGGAGCGTGGACGTAAGGACGGTCAGCGCCGATTCGCAGACCGATCCCGTACCTGTTTCGGCGGCTGATCCCGTCCTGGCGAGACTCAAGAAGCGGCTTCCGGAGCCGTTGGCCAAGGCTGCGGGCGGTTCGGCTGACTTCGACGGCACGACGCTGACCATCACCGGCCCGGCGATGGGCCGATCTGTTTTGACGTTCTTCCCCGGCGCTACGCCCGGCGTCTCCTACGCTGATCCAACCGTCACCATCGAGGCAGATCGGTTTCGCGTGGAAGTCGCCGTTCAAATCGATCGTCGAAACACGCTGGGCAAGCGGGTCGTGCTGAGCGGTCTGGTTGCGCTCGGCCCCGAAGACGACGATCCGTCCTACGATTTTGAGGTTGAACACTCGAATGACGATCGCCCGCAGTCCCGATTCCATCGGGATCGCGGCCAAAGAAAAAGTAGTGGTATATTGGACTCAAACGGAGCCTGAGCTATGAAACGACGAACGAGCGTATTGGGGTTGATGGGGTTGGTGGGGTTGATCGTGGCGGCGCTCGGCATGACGGCCGGCACGTTAGACCAAGGCAAGGCGAAACTTGGCGAGAAGGCGCCGAACTTCACCTTGACGGACACGAACGGCCAGGAGCGAAGCCTGTCGGACTATAAGGGCCGGATCGTCGTCATTGAGTGGATCAATCCGGAGTGCCCGGATGTGAGGCACTGCTACCAGACCAAGGCCATGCAGGGCGCGTACAAGAAGGTGAAACAGTTGGACAAAGGTGTAGCGTGGTTGGCCGTCAACTCGACACAAGGCACGACGGCGCAGGCGAACAAAATGTGGATCTCGAAGTACGACCTGAAGTACCCGTTTCTGCTGGATAAACGCGGGATGGTGGGTCGTCTTTATGATGCCCGCCGAACGCCGCACATGTTCGTGATCGACAAAGAAGGGGTAATTCGGTATACGGGAGCGATCGACGACAACCGCCTCCTACACAAGCGACCGGAGGAGATCACCAACTATGTGGTGAACGCGGTGAAGCAACTTGTCGAGGGGGAAACGTTGACGCCGGATTCGACGAAGCCGTACGGCTGCACGATCAAGTACTCGCGGTAGGCGCCAGCGCAGCCGCAAGCAACTTATACGCATCGCCATTGATCCGCAGGCGGGTGCCATGCTTCGACCCTTTTAGGGCAAAGCATGCTTCACCCCGACCGGTCGGGGATGAAGCATGGCGCCCGGTCAACGCCTGAGAATTACTTAGGATTCGTATTACAAGACAAAAGAAGCCCGAGCGGGGCTTCTTTTTTTCTCAAACTCGGCCGGGGTTCTATTGCAGGTTGACGGGCATGATGACGTAGGTGAACTCGCCGTTGGTCCTGAGCACGCCGGGCTTGTTCGGGGCCTTGAGCTCGATGGTGACCTTGGCGCCGTCGATGACCGCGAGGGCGTCGGTGATGAAGCTGGGATTGAAGCCGATCTCGAGCGGTTCGCCCTGATAGTCGTCGAGCTTGATCTCGACGGTGGCCTCGCCCATCTCCGGCGCTCGGCTGCTGAGCGTGAGCTTGTCGTTCTCGAAGCTCAAACGGACCCCTTTGGACTCTTCATTGGTGAGGAGGGCGGCGCGTCGGATCGCGCTGGAGAGCGTCGCCGTGTCGAACGTGACCTTCTTGTCCTGGTCCTTGGGGATGACGTCGTCGAACGGAGGGAACGCCCCCTCCACGAGCGTGCTGGACAGCATGGCGGCATCGGGGCCTTCGCCCACCGCGAGGCGGATTTGATTCTCCTCGACGGCGATGCGCACGGTGGCGTCGGGATCGTCCACGAGTTTGGTGACAAGCTTCAGCGCTTTGCTGGGGATGATGCACGAGCAATCGCCTTCGCCGGCGAGGCAGTCACCTTTGGCCAGGGCCAGACGTCGGCCGTCGGTGGCCACGAGGCGAAGTAGCTTCCCCCGGCGGTCAAACAGCACGCCGTTGATCGCATAGCGGCTGTGCTCGGCCGCAGCGGCAAACAAGGTCCGCGCGATCAACCGCTGGAGGGTTCCGGCCAAGATTTCACAATCGACCGTCGCGTCGCCGAACTCCGAGACAGGCGGAAACTCGCTCGGGTCGTAACCAAACACCTTGAAGTGCGAGTCGGCGCCGCGGATGTGCACAGCGTGGTTCTCGGTTTCAAAAGTGAGCGTGGGATCATCACACGCGCGCACGATCTGCGTCATCTTGTCGGCAGGGATGAGGGCCTCGCCGGGCTGCTCGACATCAACCTGCTCGACACCGAGGCGAATGCTGACCTGCAAGTCAGTGGCGGCGAGCACCAACAAGCCCTCGGTGGCGGTGAGCTTGAGGCATCGCAAAACCGGAGTCGGGGTTCGGGTTGGGACCACGCCGCCGACAATGTTGAGCGCATCAACAAGCGCGGCACGTTCGCAAAGCACTTTCATGATCGGTGAGCCCTCATTGATCTTGTTCAGAGGCCCAGAGTGTAACAAGCGCGACCGCGGACGCGAGCGGACAACGAGCAGCATCGGCGAGGCCCTGGTTTTCTGAGGCCTAGAGGCGACTTTCGCGGCCTGTCCCGACAGGCTATCCACGACCGGTTCAGCGCGCCCGGTTTGCTTCGGCGGGCGGTCCATGAGATACTACGGGGCTCAGCAGGCCGAAGCCGGCCGAGGGCCGGTCGAGGCCGTACGCCCATTAGGAAAGGAAGTCGATGTCGTTTGAAGCTGCCGTCCACGCCAAAGCCATCCAGCTCGATCACGTTTGCCTGGACATGTGCGCCGCTGCGGGCAGTGGGCACCCCACCAGTGCATTGAGCCTGGGACATCTGGTGACGGTCCTCTTGTATCACAGCATGCGCTGGCTGCCGGAGCATCCTCGGTACCCCGGATCCGACCGTCTGGTTCTGTCCGAGGGGCATGCGGTGCCCATTATCTACGCGGCGCTGGCGGATCTGGGGGCGATGGTCGGAGAAGGCGACGAGGCGCGTCCGGCGGTGGATTCGGGAGATCATCTCAACGTCATGGCGATCAGCCCCATTATAGGTGATTATGGGTGGTTCCGCCTGACGACGAGCTATGCCAGTTCCTGAATCAGCTCAAGGTCACGCACCGCCAAGTGATGAGGGGCGGGCGCCGATCCATGCCGCCAGTGTCCGAGATGGAGACCACACGAAGACTACGCGGGAGTTAGCAGCCAGACCGGAGAGAACTGCGGCGTTATGTGACCGTATTGGTTGGCGTCCAAGAAAGGGACCAATTCGGCGCGATCCGTGAACATCAGTCGCAGGTAGAGCGGGTGTGAAGTTATGATATCCTAAGCCGGAAATTTCTTAGTTAGAGACCAGAGGAGAAATCCACAATGA
>JADFGE010000219.1 GCA_022567855.1 Planctomycetota bacterium
AATGCGGATATACCCGAGGAAGTCATGGCGGGGTGAGAAGAAGGCACGAAGGCATCGAGGCACGAAGGCGCGAAGTGAAGATCGCGCGGTCCGGAGGCCCGCCGCTAAACTTGAATAGCCGTGGCTTTGTGCCGTTATGACATCATCTTCATCGGCCGGGTCCAAGGCGTGTTCTTCCGCGCCACGGCCCGGGAGATCGCTCGCCGCTACGACGTGACCGGCTGGGTGCGAAACGAGCGCGACGGCTCGGTTCGCTGTGTCATCGAGGGCGAGGCGGATGAGCTGGATCGGTTCGTCAACGCCATCCAACTCGCCAAGCAAGCCAATATCGACAACACTGATATCACACGTCTTGAACCCACCGGCGAGTTCGATGGGTTTATGACCCGATACTGATCGACGAGGCCTGGTCACTTCAGTGACCAGGATCATCGAGGAGCAGCGCTTGACAATCACGCTCCGATGACGACCCTATTACCTATGAAGATCACGTCGCGCCTCATGGTCGTTCTCCTGGCCGTCTCCATGCTCTTCGGTTGCACGACTGTGCATCAGGAGTTCGCCGGTCTGCCCTCGGATCAGGTCTGGACCGCTCTGTTGGCCGTCGCCGAGAGCCCCAACTACGACGATTGGATCGTGACGGACAACGATGTGTGGGTGGACGAAGCGACCCAGCGCATCGAGATCTATCGCCGGTTGCGGCGCGTGATTCAGCAGCCGGCCTACAAGGCTCGGCGCGAGAATCGCGAATGGCGCTTCCAGGTGATCTTCGAGCTGACCGACCCGCCGCTGGCGACGTTCACCAGCCGTGGTCTGGGCGTCCCGTCCCACGCGCAGCACGAGGGCGAGCGCTACTTCCTGGACGTCCTGGATCTGCTCAGCGGGATGCCGCCACCGGACGAAGCGCCCTCCACAGCGTCGAGCGACACAAGCGACACACCAGACAAATAGGTCATCGGCCGCAACATCGCTCGGCTCACTTGCTTCGTGTTCAAAGCGATATGAGCGCAGACGCGCCCGCGCCGCCGTACGTCCCGCGCCTCCTGCCTCGGCCCTGCTATACTGCCGGGCTCGCTCAAAAACCGGCAACCACGACCGACTTCGGATGGAGATTCCTGCGCGATGGCTGATTCGATCACGATGACCGACCAGGGACTGAACGTCCCGGACAACCCCATCATCCCCTTTATTGAAGGCGACGGCACCGGGCCTGACATCTGGGCCGCGGCGGTGCGCGTCTTCGACGCCGTGGTCGAAAAGGCCTACGCCGGCTCGCGCAAACTCCAATGGAAGGAAGTTCTGGCCGGGGCAAAAGCGTTCAACCAGTCCGGCAATTGGCTGCCCGATGAGACGGTCCAGGCCTTCAGGCAATACATCATCGGGATCAAAGGCCCGCTCACAACGCCCGTCGGCGGGGGGATCCGCAGCCTCAACGTCGCTCTCCGCCAGATGCTCGACCTGTACGTTTGTCTGCGACCCGTGCGCTACTTCACCGGCGTACCTTCGCCCGTGAAAAGGCCCCAGGATGTGAACATCGTCATCTTCCGCGAGAACACCGAGGACATCTACGCCGGCGTGGAATGGGAAGCCCAAAGCGACGAGGCGAAAAAAGTCATCGCCTTCCTTCAGGATCAGATGGGCGTCACGAACATCCGTTTCCCCGATACCAGCGGCATCGGCATCAAGCCCGTCTCCCGCGAAGGCACCGAACGCCTGGTGCGAGCGGCGATCAACTATGCGCTGAAGAACAATCGGCGAAGTGTGACGCTCGTTCACAAAGGCAACATCATGAAGTTCACCGAGGGCGCGTTCCGTGATTGGGGGTACGCCTTGGCTGTGAACGAGTTTAGAAACGAAACCGTCTCCGAGCGCGAGAGTTGGATCCTCGGCAACAAGGAATCCAACGCCGACATCTCCGCCGAAGCAAACGCCCGGCAGATCGATCCCGGCTACGACATGATGACGCCGGACAAGCAGCAAGCGATCTGCGCCGAGGTCGAAAAGGCCCTTGAGCTGTGGCCCACCCACGGCGACGGCAAGTGGAAAACCAAGCTGCTGATTCGTGATGCGATCGCGGATATCACCCTCCAGCAAGTCCTGACCCGTGCAAAGTCATTTGACGTGATCGCCACGCTGAACCTCAACGGCGACTACCTGTCCGATGCGTTGGCTGCCCAAGTTGGCGGAATCGGTATCGCACCCGGTGCGAACATCAACTACGACACCGGCCACGCCATCTTCGAGGCCACGCACGGCACCGCCCCCAAGTACGCCGGCCTCGACAAGGTCAACCCCGGCTCGGTGATTCTCTCCGGCGAGCTGATGCTGCGCTACATGGGATGGACCGAAGCAGCCGATCTCATCATCCAAGGCATCGACGGCGCTATCGGCGCAAAGACCGTAACGTACGATTTCGAGCGCCTCATGGACGGCGCGACCTTACTAAAGTGCAGCGCCTTCGCCGACGCAATTATCGAGCACATGGGAGCAGGGGTGGCAGTGGGAGCGTGAGCCCCGGCGCCTCTTTCTCCCTCTCCCTTCTCTGCCGGGGCTGGGTGAGGGTACTCGGGTTAGGCCGGTCGCGCGATGCGTTGTCAGTTTGGCAGGCGTGTGGAACCTTTTCGAGCTGTCGCCCAGGGCTTCTGTCAAGGGTCTTTTTTGAGAAAAAGTCCCGACTTCAAAGATGCGCTAACTGAATGCTGCCAAGCACCAAGTTGTGTAAAGGGCGTTCGGTGGTACCATGCCACCATGCTGACGGAACCAGAACAAGCTGCGTCGTCAAAGGCTTGTGATCTTGATAGCTTTGTTCCTGCGGAACTTCGGAGTCTGGCTGACCTGAAACGCGATCTGCCACGGGTCGCTAAGGATGCGCGATTGACATCTGTTATCGAGGCAGCGATCGATTCGATTCCAACCTGCCATGACTATCGACTCGGCGATGCTCGATTGATGGACTTCCTCGAACCGGAGTCGGTTCACCTCGTCGTTACGTCGCCGCCATATTGGACGCTCAAGGAATATCGGCGCAGCGAAGACCAACTTGGATTCGTCCAGGATTACGAGCAGTTTCTGGAGGAGTTGGATCGCGTGTGGCAGCACTGCTTCCGCGCACTTGTTCCCGGCGGCCGCCTCGTTTGTGTTGTCGGCGATGTGTGTTTATCCAGACGGAACAATAACGGGCGGCATGTCGTCGTTCCCCTACACGCTTCTATTCAGGAACATTGCCGGCACATCGGCTTTGATAATCTCGCCTCGATCATCTGGCACAAGATCGCAAACGCCACATATGAAGTGCAGGGGGCCGGCGGTTTTCTCGGGAAGCCCTACGAACCCAATGCGGTGATCAAGAACGATATCGAATTCATTCTGATGCAACGCAAGCCGGGTGGATACCGCAAGCCTTCCTCGGCAAAGCGAATCCTGAGTGTAATCTCGGTCAATGACCATCAGCGATGGTTCCAGCAGATTTGGACTGGCTTAACGGGTGCGTCTACGAGAAACCATCCCGCGCCCTATCCAATCGAGATTGCACACAGACTCATCCGGATGTTCAGCTTTGTTGGCGACACGGTGCTTGATCCCTTTCATGGCACGGGATCAACTTCGGTCGCGGCCGCCCGATCCGGCCGCAACAGCATCGGTGTTGAGACTGACGTTGTTTACTTCGAGAGATCGTGCAGGCGTTTTACCGAGGAAACCTCAAATATGTTCTCTCAAAGAACATTGAACGTCTTGCGAGATGACCAAACGGAACAAGAAATCTCTTGACGAGCGTGTTGCAGCCGCCGTCCGCCGGTTCTGGCGCACCCGGTCGTCGCAAGGTCGTCGCCAGGGGAGTACAACTGGGCGGCAGGATTCGGGTAATCGCGCCGTAGCAACAGGGGGCAAGCAGCTTGATGGATTCAATCAACTGATATCCGAGTTGCTGGAGGAAGCCAAGATCCCACGGCAGTCGATTCTCCGGACTTCGCGCAAGGATGTAACCTTGCCGGGGTTCTTTCGGCCAACCAAGCAATGGGATCTCCTTGTCCTCCACGAGCGATCACTTCTAGGCGTTCTCGAATGTAAAGCGCTCTGTGGTCCATCCTTCGGGAACAACTACAACAACAGGATCGAAGAAGCCATCGGGAATGCAACCGATATTTGGACCGCGTTTCGCGAGGGTAGGTTTTCCCCGTCTCCAAAGCCGTTTGTCGGGTATCTCCTCATCGTTGAGGAAGCGGCGGGTTCCACTCGACCGGTTTCAGTAGTGCAAGAACACTTCGCGGTCTATCCTGAGTTTGCAGAGGCTTCGTACGTGAGGCGCTGCGAGGAGTCGGTCCGACGGCTGGTCCACGAGCGTTGCTATGACGCGGGATGCCTCATCGTCACGCACAAGACCCGCGGAAAACGCGGCGAGTATTCAGAGCCGGCGACCGATCTAACGTTCTCCAGGTTCGCACAGTTGATGTGTGGTCAGATCGCAACGCTGTATCGCGCAACGGCCTGAACCACGAATGCCGCTGTTCTTTGTCCCTCGTAGATTCTTAATGATCTGCACGATTGGAGTCATCGACGTTACCATCGCTCTCATCAGGCGATGCCTGCACTGTAGCGACCGCTCGCTTTGCCAGATAGCCGCGATGTTCGACAAAATCCGGATGATCAAGAACTTCCCAAACGTCAGTGGCAGGGACCACTATCGCGATTCCTGTGTTGACATACTCTTTGATTCCGTCGTCGATGTCTTCAATATCAGATCTAACTATCTCGACATCCCAGTGGCCATGAACTAGACCGAGCCAATAGTAGCTTGGTGTTCCTGTAGTGAAGATTGGCGTTTGATCGATCAACCTGCTCCCTGTGGTGAAACTGTAGTTCGACATATTGGTTAGCTCACCCGTCAGAGGCCCCTCCCAACTGTCCCGATAGGTGAAGACTGGCGAGCCGCTTAGGCCTTTGATTGATCTCAATTCAATCAGATACGCATGAGCGCTAATGCAGGTGTTGCGATCCAGCTTCATTCTCACCTTCTCCTCGGGCATTGCTGCAATATTACCGACCCGAATGATCGGGATATTCCTGCGCTGTCCATAGTGATTGATGAACAGGCCCGTGATGAAAACATCCTGCCCCGGACCTATTCCATGATCCTGAACGACAGCGTCATCAGCAATTGAATACTCCGTAAGCATCGAGTGATCCAGTTCCTTTAGCCACGACTTCGGAACCAAGAGGGCTGCGGCGTCGACTTCTTTGGTTGGATGGAATCTCCAATCACTGAGTTGGGATTCAACGGTCTTAATTCCTCCGGAAGTCAGATTCAAACGAACGTACACCCTACCTTCATGTGACAAATCACGTATACCATCAATGACATGGCGAGCCGTGATCAAATAGCTGTGCGAGTACTGCGAATCTGCCTCGTCGTCCTCAGCAGGCTGACTGACGACAACAAAGAACCCGGTTGCGCACCACCTTATTCCATGGTCGGTGTCACGACCCAGAAACACCACGCACTTTCGGACGTCGGAGGGGACATTCATTTGAGTACAAATCCTATGGATTGAGATTATAGCGAGCCGGTCCGATCG
>JADFGE010000220.1 GCA_022567855.1 Planctomycetota bacterium
ATCGATCACGATGCGATCATACCCAAGCGAGCCTGTCTCCGTTTCCACTCTTGCGTGGCGATGCTCATCACTCGCTATCGCGGTCATACGGGACAATGCGCTGCCACTCATCGGCGGCGGCCCGGGCTACGACCGCCACCACCGGCTCCGTGTCCGAGAGATTGAACACCTCGTGCGGCACGTCCGGCTTGATGAAGATGAAGTCGCCGGCTCCGTTCTCAATCGATTTCTTCAGCCCGGGGCCATACTCGTGGCGCACGCGCCCTTTCATGATGTACAGCATCAGCTCGAACCCGACATGGACGTGGGCATAGGCCACGCCGCCCGGTGGGATCGTCGCCACGTTCATCGACAGGTGCTCGGACCCTACGTTCCTCGCCGACATCCCCGTCTTGTACCGGATGCCATTCCAGCTTCGACAATTCTCGTGACCTCGAATGACCAGAATCCCGTCGCCGCCTTCAACGGTTTCAAGGTCATCAGTGACTTCAGTTGACGTGATGGGTTCGTGAGGCATCTTCTCATCCTTATTCGGCCGTAGTCGGTCGTTCGGTATTGTATTCTCGCCAACATTGTCGCGGTCAGTTGACTTCCTCAACTGAAACAGCGCGCTGATAGGCGCCGCGGTCGAGTCGGCGAGTGCGGGTGGCCGGTTCATCCACCTGAAGTCGGATCACATACTTGCCGGGCTTGGGCGGATGCCAGGTGTGCGTCCACAAGGTCCAGGTGTTTGTCGTCTTGTGTTCGTAGGATTCGACCGGCACATAAGTCTCGTTGCGATTGAAGCGGATGACCAAGGCATCGGTCGTCTGCTTGCCGCCCCAAAGAATCCCCACGACTCGATAGACGATCTTCCCTTTGACCCGCCACTTCTCGACGCGCACGGGCATGGCTGCAATGTCGATCTCGGCGGGCTGAAAATCCTTCGCCAGCCTGGGCACGCCCGCCTGGTGAGTTCGCCCGGCGAAGTGGCGCATGTGTCTCGTGGCGGGAGCCATGTCGTCGACAAACTCAATTTCATCGAGCCATTTGATGCACGCGCAACCGTACCACCCTGGCACGACGAGACGAATCGGGTATCCATGGTCCCGGGGTAGCGCGACGCCGTTCATCTGCGTGGCGAGGAATGCCCCAGTTTCCTTCAATTGATCGAGCGTGAATATCCAGTCCGCGCCGCGCTCGTCGTAGCCGGAATCGAACTTGGAATGGTCATCAAATCCCGAGATGCGGATGCGCGTCGCCTGGGCAAGAGCGTTCGCCCCGCTCAGGACTGTGCTTACCGGCACTCCACTCCACCGTGCCGCGCTCATCAGCCCGGTGAGACCACGACCGGCGCACTCCAGAAGATGAACACCCATTGGCTGGGCGCGTGCAGTAATTTCTTGGACGGGAATGTCGATCGGCTTCGGTACCAGTCCATGAATACGGATGTTCCACGGTTTGGTGTAGTCGATGCGGTCCGGACAACGCGTGCGGATGAAAAAGCGGTCGTTCGGAGTTATGAGCGAATCCGGGGTGAGGGCGCTGAGGTCCGGGCGGAGTCGACCATTCAATCCGCGGCCGTAAGCTTTTTCGTGCGGGCGCGAGTCGCGTTTTTGATCGTCGAAGCGAAGCGTGCCGATGCGTTCGCCTCGCGCGAACGGATCGTCGGGAGTAGGATCGATCAACGCTGCCAGCGCGTCATCAATGAGCAATTGGGGAGCGGACCATCCGATGAGCGACGCCGCGCCGAGCTTCGCGGAGTCGGCGAGAAACAGTCGGCGTGAGCGCTGGGGCATGTCGTCGTCTTGACTCATCGCGAATCTTCGATCGGTATCACGGCCCTGCCAACTGCGGGGGCTATTCAATGCGTCATCCCTCCAGGGCTTGGCCCAGGTCGGCGATGAGCTCATTCGTGTCCTCGATGCCGACGGACAGGCGGATAAGGCCGTCGCGGACGCCGAGCCGCAGTCGTTCCTCGGGCTCAACGTTGGCGTACGCGGTCACGGCCGGGCGGATAATCAGCGACTCCACCCCGCCCAAGCTCACGGCAACGATCGGGATCGTGACGCGCTGCAGCAAGCGCTCAGCGGCGTCAAGCCCGCCCGTCAGCTCGAAACTCAGCATCCCGCCGAACCCGTCAAACAGATCGCAGGCGCGTCGATGGGCGGGGTGCGATTCGAGCCCGGGGTAGTTGACCCGAACGACGCTGGGGTGTTGCTCCAGGAAACGGGCGATGAGCAAAGCGCTTTCGTTTTGTTGGCGGACACGGAGCGCGACCGTCTTGATGCCGCGCTGCAACAGGTAACACGCGTGCGGATCGAGCATCCCGCCGAGATGATTCAGCCGGAGTCTGATTTGCTCGATCTGATCGGCTCGACCGATCACGGCCCCCGCGGCGAGATCGCTGTGCCCGTTCAAGTACTTCGTGCAACTATGCAGCGAAAGATCGAATCCGATCTCGGTCGGTCGAAAGTTCACGGGGCTTGTGAATGTGTTGTCGACCATCGAGACAAGATTGTGCGCGCGGGCGAACTTCACGACACCCACAAGGTCCGGCACCTGCATGAGCGGGTTCGCGATCGACTCGACGTAGATAGCGCGTGTGTTCGGCTGGAGCTTGCTTCGCCAATCTTCGGGATCGCTTCCATCGATAAAACTGTGTGAGATGCCGAAGCGAGGCAGTTCGTTGGTGATGAACCCGTGCGTGCCGCCGTAGGGGCATTCCATCGCCAACAGATGGTCGCCAGACTGAAGCACCGTGAGGAGGGTGGTGGAGATCGCGGCCATGCCGCTGGACGTAACGAGCGCCGCCTCTGCCTTCTCCAATGCCGCGAGCTTTTGGTGCAGGACCTCATGGTTGGGCGTGTTGCTGAGCCGAACGTAGCGCGTGGCGTGATAGTCCGTCCCGCCTTCGTAGATAAACGTGGAGGACTGGAAAATCGGCATCGTGACCGCGCCACCGATGCGTGGATCCGGCTCACCGGCGTGAACGGCGGCCGTCGCAATGCTCTGAAATGACTTGCTGCCCATAGGACCATCCTGTCAAGCTGCAGAAATTCGTGATGAATCGGAGGGTATTGTAGTGCCCGCCGCACGCCCTCCGCGCCTCATTGCCCCGTCCCGCACAATAGTTGGTAGAATGAGCCATGGCTACCAAGAGAATAAACGACGGCGACATCAAACAGCTCGCCAAGAGCCTCGCCGAGCTGGGCGAAGAGAAATCGAGGTAGCACGGCGCCCCAGTCGTTTGAGCAGGGGGCATGTCCGAAATCGGCAAGGGACGGACATGTGACTGGCGAAATTCGGGGCGTAGACTTGCGATGGATAATAGGGGAGGGGTAGCGGCGGGCCGAAGGTCGGCACGCGATCGCCTGTGGGTCTTTCATGGGGGAAGGAGTCAGCTATGACAATCGGATTCTTGCTTGTAGGAGTGGTGCTCGCGGTCCTGATCGTGACCGGCACCATGAAGTTGCCCGGCACGGCCGTGAAGGCAGCCGGCGGCGTCGTCGCACTGCTCGTGCTCTTGGCGTCGTTCGCGCTCAGCTCTTTTAGGCTCGTTGGGGAAAACCAGATCGGCGTCGTCAGCAGGAACATCGGCGGTGGTTCGCTTGCCCCGGGCAAGATCATTGCCACGGAGGGTGAGATGGGCCCGCAAGCCAAGATCCTCCCCCCGGGTTGGCACCCCTGGCTGTGGCCGGTGATCTACGATGTCGACACACGATTTCTGGTTGAGATCAAAGAAGGAGAGATAGCGCTGCTGACGGCCATGGACGGACAGCCGTTGCCGCCTGGGGAGATTTATGCCCCAGAGTGGGATGAATCGCTGCAGAAGCGCATGGCTGAGGATGCCGAGTTCTTCCTCTCTACCGAAGGGGGCGGCTACAAGGGCCCGCAAGCCTCGGTTCTCACCCCGGGCAAGTATCGCATCAACCCCATGCTCTTTACGGTTGAGATTGTCGACGTCACCAACGTCAAGAAGGCGACGGTCGGCGTGGTCAAGTCCAACGTCGGCACGGTTCCTGCGGGAGCGGGCGATACACTCAGCGCTCTCGTTGAAAAGGGTGAGCGCGGCATCTGGCGCGAGCCGCTGCTGCCCCAGGAGTATTACCTGAACACCAAGGCCTACGAAGTTACGATGATCTCGACGGCCAAATGGGTGATCAGTTACACGGGACGCGGCACAGGAACCGGGCAGCGGGAGATTCCCGTCCGCACCTCCGATGGGTTTGACTTCCCCGTGGACGTGCGGGTGGAGTACGAGATCAAACCGGTCGACGCGCCGCTCGTGGTCGCCCTCTTCGAGGACGACAAGGAGAAGCTGCTTGAGCGTCTGAACTCCGCGGTCCGCGCGATCTTCCGCAACAACGCCGAAACCGTGAAGGCCCTGGACTACGTGCAGCAGCGTTCGCAGCAGGAGTCGCAGTCGCTGGCAATGCTGGCCGAGGAGATGACGAAGGTCGGCGTGACCGTCACCGCGGTTCGCATCGCCGGTGTGGCCGAGGATGGGTCGTTGGATGCGCTGCTCAAAACCCAGACGGATCGGCAGATCGCTGACGAAGAGGTCCAGACGTTCCGACAACAACAGCTCGCCGCCGAGCAGGAGAAGGCATTGACACGCACGAAGCAGGAAGCTGAAGAAGAAAAGCGATTGGCGACGGCGAGGTATGAAGTCCAAATCGCCGAACAAGATAAGGAGAAGCGCATCATCGCAGCCGGCGGCGAAGCGGAGGCGATCCGCATCAAGGCCGAAGCCCAGGCTGAGGCCTACCGGGTGATCGCACTGCAGATCGGCTCCGGCAACGCCGCCCTGCTCGAGCTGCTCAAGATCGTCGGCGAAAGCGGCATCAACATCACGCCGCGCGTCATGGTCATTAGCGGCTCGAACGGCGGCACGAACGGAACGGGTTCCGCCGAAACGACCGCGCTGATCGGAACGATGCTGGACAGTATGCTTTCGCGCGAAGGCGCCAAAGGCGACGGGAATTAGCCGGTCGATTCCGTAACTGACAGCCGCCCGTGCGGACATGAAAAAGCCCCGGATTTCCATCCGGGGCTTTGTTTGATCGTTGAAGGCAACGGTGTGTGTTACGCTGAAGCATGCCCCGATGCCTGTTTTACGGGCAAGGTCCCCAGTTGCCCAGCAAGATGAGCAGGTCCTTCACGCCAACGTTGCCGTCGTCGTCGAAGTCAGGCGGACCGCCTGGGTCGGTGTTCCACTGCCCAAGCAACGAGAGTAGGTCGGACACGCCGACGACGTTGTTGTCGTCCATATCCCACGGGCAAGGCGTGGCCATATCCAGGGCCAGAAGAACAGCCTCCATGGCATCGACCCGGCCGGCGCCAAAGCTGTTGTCGTTGCCGCCGGGGCCAAGATCGATTGATGTCTCCTTGAGAATCTCCTTGACCTGGAAGTGATCGAGATCGGGGTTGGCCTCGAGTATAAGCGCGACGGCCCCTGCGACATGCGGGGTGGCCATCGAAGTGCCGCTGATGCTGAAGTACCCCACGCAATTGTTGGAGGTGGAGATCGTGCTCACGCCCGGGGCGGCAACGCTCGGCTTGATGCAGCCCGGAGGGTAGGTGCAGTCG
>JADFGE010000221.1 GCA_022567855.1 Planctomycetota bacterium
AGCTCAAAGTCGCAACGGTGGATATGGGGTTGCGGGTGCGTGAATATGTGCCGGTGGGCGAGATGATCCCCGGCATGGCGTATCTCGTTCGCCGTCTGCTGGAGAACACATCCAACGAATCGTGGCTTCGCGCCGGCTTCCATGAAAATGCGTCGATCGACGAACTGCTGGCGGCGCCGACTCAACACCATCAAACGCCGGACCCTGGGATACAGCGCATCGAACAAGCGCCGCAGCGCCATCAGTTGACGCGGGCAATCGAAGGCGTCGGCGACGGCCGAGCGTTTGTCAACGAGCCGCTGCGTGATTTTTCACAGCGCAGCGTGCGTGAATCGTTTGCGAAGGCGATCGACGTCGTTGAAGTGCCCAATGTAAAGGCAGATGCGACGGAAGACGATGCCGAGCGCGCCCTGGCGGCAGCGCAGAGGGCCCTACCGCGATGGCGTGCGATGCCCGTGCGCGAACGATCGGCGGTGCTGATCAACGCCGCGAGAATCATGCGCGCGCGGCGCGATGAAATATGCGGGATCATGATCCGCGAGGCAGGGAAGGTCTGGCGCGAAGCCGACGGCGATGTGTGTGAGGCCATCGATTTTTGCGAGTACTACGCTCGAATGGCCGTCTCGTTGTTTGAGCACGAACGCCTCGGCTCATTCGTCGGTGAGTTGAATGAGGTGATCTACCAGCCGCGCGGGGTGGCCGTGGTCATCAGTCCGTGGAACTTCCCGCTGGCGATACTTTGTGGCATGACCACCGCGGCGCTGGTGACCGGCAACCCGACGTTGATCAAGCCGGCGGGCCCGGCGCTCGGCATCGGCAAGACCTTCTACGACATCTTGCTCGAAGCGGGCTGCCCAGATGATGTCATTCACTTCATGGCCGGGCCGGGCCGAACCGTCGGCGCGAAAATGGTCCGCGATCACCGTACCGCACTGATCGCGTTCACCGGCTCGATGGAAGTCGGGCTGGACATCATCGGCGCCGCCGGTCAAGTGCCGTCCGGCCAGACGCATATCAAGAAAGTCATTAGCGAGATGGGCGGTAAGAACGCGATCATCGTGGATGCGTCAGCCGATCTCGATGAAGCGGTGCTCGGCGTGCGTCAGTCCGCGTTCGGATATCAGGGGCAGAAGTGCTCCGCCTGCTCCCGCGCGATCGTGCTCGAATCATGCTTTGACATGTTCCTCGAGCGTCTGTGCGAATCGACCAAAGCGCTCAAGATCGGGAACCCGCTTGATCCAGCCGTTGATTTCGGTCCGATTATCGACAAGAGCGCGTTCGATTCGATCAACGAGTACATCGAGATCGGCAAGTCTGAGGCGCCGCTCGCGTTGGCGTGTGCGTTGCCGCCGGAGCGCGATCTCGCCCCGGGCCGACACTACATTGCACCGCACATTTTCGCCGAGGCGCCGCCCACCGCACGGATCGCCACGGAAGAGATCTTCGGACCGGTGTTGTCGGTCATGAAGGTGCGGACATTCGACGAAGCGCTCGCCTTGGCCAACAGCACGGGCTACAAACTCACCGGCGGTGTGTATTCGCGCAAGCCGTCCAACATCGAAAAGGCCCGGGCCGAGTTTCGTGTCGGCAACCTGTACATCAATCGAGGCTGCACCGGGGCGTTGGTGGGACGGCAGCCGTTCGGCGGCTTCGGACTTTCCGGGGTCGGCACCAAAGCCGGGGGCCCGGACTATCTTCTGCACTTCGTCGAGCCCCGTTCGATCTGCGAGAACACCATGCGGCGCGGGTTTGCCCCGGGGTTGTAGATCGTTTGGACCATGCCAACCGATCACCGGCGACCACGGCGGGCGCTCTCGAGAAAAAGAGAAACGCCCACGAGGTGAACCCGTGGGCGTGGTGGTCATTGTGAATCGACGAGGATATCTCGCTGCGGCAAGCGGCTGCGCATACCGCTGCCTGGACCTGGGCCGGTCCTCCTCACCAAGTTAGCTCAAGCCAGACGGCGGCGCGATCGTCCGCTCAGCAGGCCGGACAGCCCGAGCAACGCCAGCACGCCCGGAGCGGGAATGATGTCGCCGTACTGCACATGGTCGAGTTCGATGCGGCCGAGCGTGGCACTGATCTCGATGGCCGAGATACCGCCTTGGAAGGTCACACCCAAGAAACGATCCTCAGCCGTCGCCCCTTGGTGACCACCATCGCCGAGGATAAGAGGCCCTATCGCTCCCAGCGACTCGCCCTTGGGACCGAACGCTTCGAAGAAGGTGAGCGCGTCGAAGTTCCCATCCGTCCAAACAAGCCCAACTGACCGGGGCAAGCCTCCGAGCACCTTTGGGTCGAACTCGAACCGGGCGAGTGGTCCACCCTCCCCAAAGAAGGCCCAGTAGCTGTGACCATCAAGGCCGAACCCGTCGATGATGCCGTCGTCGGCATCGACCGAGTCGGTCCAATCACTCGGGAAGCGTATCTCGCCGCCAAATCCCAGGAGCCCTGGCGTATTCAGCAGCCCGTCCTCGAAGTTCTCGAGGAAGAAGTCGCTACCCGGCCCGAACAGGTCGAACGGGCTGTCACCGGACGATACGTACGGGTCGTCGTCGAAAATGAACGTGTGGCCACCGGCCATCACTGGCCCGGCGAGCGCACCAACAAGAATCACGGCGCAGCAGGCACTCTCTCTCTTCATAGCTTCTCTCTCTTCTCTTATTGGAGGTTACGTTTCTCTCTATCCTTGCCAAACCAGGGTCGATTTTCACCCTTTCATGTGTGCGGCCGGGGCGATTGTGCAATCATACCACAGCCATCTTCACCATGATCAGGTCGCCAAAGTATACACGAAGGAGGCGGAGGGTGACTGGGGCAATTTCCCGAAAAAGACACCTTTTCCTCGGCGATGGTGCTGCTGGTAGAATTCCCCTAATCAACCAGCTTCTTCTGTCTTGACAGACCGGAGGATGCCTCCAGGGCCGTTTCCGACCCCCTTAGGCGGGTTTGCGGGACTATTGGGGCAACGGGCTGGACCGACTGACCGGTGAGGAGCGGCTTTCCGGCCGGCCACGTCCTGGACCCCACATGTAGCTCAGCGGGCATCGGACACGGCCCCACACTCCGGGCAGCGTTCATGTCCGCCGCGTAGGTCGTAGCCGCACGTACCACATCGCGGAAACTTGGCCAGCCGATTCTGCCGAGCGCCGAGGGCCAAGGCGAGCACGAACCACCCGGCAGCTAGTGGTACTGCGACAAACATAATCGCTGCAGCGCTGAGTTTCATCGCCATAAGCCCCTGAAATCCCCAAACGTTGACCTGATCACTTGCGCGAGTAATGAACGTATCAATGAACGTTTTAGACTTGTATTTGTCCTGGCGTGGCACGACCGTATAGAGAACTTCACGTGATGGCCGCGCGAGCGCGTAGCTCCCGGCCCGTCGACCGACTTGTGCGATAATGAAGACCCAGAAGATCAGACCGATTTGCGCGGTGAGGAGGGCAAACCCCAGTCCGGCGAAAGCGACAACAGCGATGATCGGCAACAGGCCGAGCGTGACACCAACTCCGAACGATTTCATGAATCGAGCTGTGACAAAGATCTGAATGACCGCTGCAATCCCGTTTACCAAGAGATTGATGCGCGCAAAGAACACTACTCGCGAGGAACGATCGTCGAAATAATCCGCAGCGATGTCGGCTTGCACCATGTACAGGAAGGTGCCCGTAAGACTCAAAAAGAACATGAACAAGCAAATACTCAATAGATAGCGTGATGATGCGACACGTTTCATCCCGTCCCACATCGTTCCTCGAATCGGCGCGTCGTATTGAGCTTTCCGTTCATCCGCAGTCGATTGCTTGGCACCGCGGACCGTTTTGGCTACACGATCCAGTGGTCGAATGCACTGAGCGCTTGCTTCGATCATTACAATAGAAAAGATCATCACGTTGATTGGATCGATCTTGTCCGCCAGATAGATCGTAAACGCTGATCCCACCAATCCGCCGATGCTTGCGCCGGATGCGACGAATCCGAACAACCGTTTGCCCTGAGCGCTGCTGAAAATGTCGTCGATAAATCCCCACGCGACGGAAACAACGAACAAATTGAACACACTGAGCCAGACATAGAACGTGCGACCGAGGTAGACATGAACCTCTTGGGGCAACAGCTTGCTCAGCGCGAAGAAGATGATCAAGTTCAGAAGAAAGAACCTGTAGACAAACGGGATAAACACGCGACGCGGATAGCGGCTCACGATCCAGGCATAAATCGGATTGATCAGCAACATGACGACGAGCGTGCATGTCCATAGCAAGGGGATCGTGCTAACACCGCTCTCGACGCCCATCGTTTCACGCAGCGCCCGAAGCGGGTAGTAGCCGGCAAAGAGCAAGAAGAAAAACAGAGTTGACAGCACAACCGCGCGAATCTCGTTATCCCGCACGGGAACGACCCACTTCAATACGCGCTTGGCGAGGTGCTGATCTTTCATGGACGCATCAGGATACGGTTATTCCCGCGACAGCCCAAAGTCAGGGGGCGATCTGAAGTTCTCGTCACTGCGTATGGTTGACACACAACCGACCTTCCGGATTTCCTCGAACCGTCAAATCATCCGATCCAGAAGTCGATATTGGACAGCCTCGGCGATGTGATGTGACTGCACAGCCTCGCAGTTCTCCAGATCGGCGATCGTTCTCGCCACACGACGAATCTTGTCGTAGCCGCGGGCGCTGAGCTTCAGTTCGGTCATTGCCTGGCCAAGCAGCGTCTGGGCGGGCTCGTCCAGCTTTGCGTGTCGATCGAGCATCTTTCCGGAAAGTTCAGCATTCGTCAGTTGCGGTCCTTGCCTCGATGCCTGCACGCGCCGGGCTTTAGCGACGACGGAACGAATCTCGGCGCTACTCGTCCCGCGCTGCTTCGAGGCGAGCTGTCGGTACGGCACGCTCGGAACCTCGACGTGAATGTCGATCCGGTCGATCAGTGGACCGGACAACCGCGATAGATACTTTTCCATCGCCCGCTGGCTGAGCTCGTCCATGGCCAGATTGCCTTTGGGTGTCGGGTTCAGGGCCCCCACGAGCATGAAACGCGCCGGGAAACGCACTGAGGCGTGGGACCGAGCGACCGTGACGCATCCGTCCTCCAGCGGCTGACGAAGCGTCTCCAGCACGTCGCGCGCGAACTCGGGCATTTCATCCAGGAACAGCACGCCGCGATGGGCCAGGCTCACATCGCCCGGCCGAGGAATCGTGCCGCCGCCGATGATTGCCGGACTTGATGCGGTATGGTGAGGCGAGCGCACCGGTCGCCGAGTCATCAAGGGTTGATCAGCCGGAAGCAGTCCTACGCTGGAATAGATTCGCGTCACTTCCAGCGCTTCGTCGCGCGACAGCGGCGGCAACACGCCGGAGAGCGCCTTGGCCATCATCGTCTTGCCGGTTCCCGCCGGACCGATCATCAAGATGTTATGCCCGCCCGCCGCGGCGATGGTCACCGCTCGTTTGGCCGCCTCTTGACCCCGAACATCCGCAAAGTCGACTTCCGCCGTCGTCTCCGCGATCATTGACTCTATATCGACGGTGGGATGCGGTACGGCGGCGCATTGGCC
>JADFGE010000222.1 GCA_022567855.1 Planctomycetota bacterium
GGCACGTCCTTGATGACAATCTCGCCGCCAGCACCCGAACCTCGAAACGGTGTGGGTATCGCTCCTGCGTGGCTCGACTCACCCTGCTGGTGAGACCGCCCTCAAAGCTGCGGGCTTCAAGATTCTGTGTGGGCTGATGGGGCCGGATAGAGGTCCAGGACGCCCAGGTGGAACAGGATCGCGTTGCGGAAGCTGAGATACAATGCGCGCCTCTACTGTCCACCGCGAACAGGAGGAGATTCCGCACTGTGGCGAAAACCAACCCTGACACCGTCATCGCTTGTCCGCCGCTGATCACGGAGAAGGTCAGGCAGTTCGACGAGCACCTCGATACCTACACCAGCGGCGATTACAGCGAAGCCCAACTCCGGGTCGATTTCCTCAATCCGATGATCAAGGCCCTCGGATGGGACGTGGACAACGAAAAAGAGTATGCCGAGGCCTACCGCGAGGTCGTCTACGAAGATGCAATCAAGGTCGGAGGCACGACCAAAGCCCCGGATTACGGCTTCTACATCGGTGGACGGGCCGCAGGCGGCGGGCGCAAGTTCTTTCTCGAAGCCAAGAAGCCCTCGGTGGCCATTCGCGTCGATCCCAAGCCCGCCTTTCAACTTCGCCGGTACGCATACTCAGCCCAGTTGCCGCTTTCGATCCTCACAAACTTCAAGGATTTCATCGTCTATGACACGCGCTTCAAGCCCAGCGCCAAGGACAACGCAAGGGTAGCTGCCGTACTGACGATCAAGTACACCGAGTACGCCGAACGCTGGCACGAGATCGCCTCCGTCTTCTCTCGAAGTGCCATCCTTCGCGGGGCGTTCGACAAGTTCGCTCGCGGCAAGCGCAAGAAGGGCATGGAGCCTCTCGGCGATTCCTTCCTTGAGGATATCGAAGGATGGCGTAAGCTCCTCGCCAGCGAGATTGCCAAGAGCAACCCCGACATCACCGTCGATGATCTGAACTTCGCAGTTCAGCGCACCATCGACCGCATCCTCTTTCTGCGCATCTGTGAAGATCGAGGTATCGAGCAGGCGCACAACCTCATGGCACTGCTCAACGGCGAGAAGGTCTACGCACGCCTCGGTCAAATCTTTCGGGGGGCCGATGATCGCTACAACTCGGGGATCTTTCACTTCCCAGCCGCAGGGAAGAAGCCAGACCCCGACCGCGCTGAGCCGCCCGACGATCTCACGCTCGATCTCGTGATTAACGACCAACCGCTCAAACAGATAATCCGCGGGCTCTACGACACCGGACAACTATTCACTTCTTACGCCTTTGCCGTTATCCCGCCGGAAATACTCGGCCACGTGTACGAACAGTTCCTCGGCAAGGTCATTCGCCTCACAGCCGGCCGCCGCGTCAAGATCGAAGAGAAGCCCGAAGTTCGCAAAGCCGGCGGCGTCTATTACACGCCCGCCTACATCGTCGATTACATCGTTAAGAACACCGTCGGCAAACTTCTCGAAGGCAAGTCCCCCAAACAGGCACAGAAACTGCGCATCCTCGACCCCGCAAGTGGTTCCGGCTCGTTTCTCATCGGCGCGTACCAATTCCTTCTCGATTGGCACCTGCGCTGGTATCTGGACAACGACCCGGAGAAGCATCGCAAGGGCAAGAATCAGGCCCTGATGCGCATCCATTCGCCATCGCTCGATGGGGAGCCCGATGCGCCCAAGACCAAGAGCAACGGCCGTTACGACTACCGCCTCACGACTGCTAAACGAAAAGACATCCTCATCAACTCAATCTACGGCGTGGATATTGATCCGCAGGCCGTCGAGGTGACGAAACTTTCCCTGCTGCTCAAGGTGCTCGAAGGTGAATCGCAGGAATCCATCAATGCGCAGATGAAGTTCCTCCATCAGCGCGCCCTGCCTGACCTCGGCCGGAACATAAAATGCGGCAACTCGCTCATTGGCGATGATTTTGATGACGGCGAACTCTCCGAAGAAGAGCGGCAAAAGATCAACAAGTTCAACTGGGAAACTGAGTTTCCAAAGATATTCAAGAGCGGCGGGTTTGATGCTGTGATTGGGAACCCGCCGTACATCCAGCTATCGATGGCCGAGTATTACAATGATGCCGTCAGCGACTACTACAAGAGAGAGTATTCGTCGTCGATGGGTCGACTGAACACCTTTGGTCTATTCACTGAGCGATGCATCGCAACACTCGTTCGTCCGGGGGCGTACATTGCATTCATTGTTCCCAATACGATTCTGACACAAGAGGGTTACCGCGACATTCGATTAATGCTCTTGAAGATGCAGATTGTGAACCTTACCGCGTTTGAGTATCCGGTGTTCGATGGAGCAGTCGTTGAGACCATTGTGTTTGCGGTGCGCAAAGCTAAACCGGACCGTTCATCAATAGAAGTTGTGCTGTTCGATAATCGCGAGATGTCGTTCCGTAAACGATCCATTCATCAGCGTGTGTTTCGAAATACCCACAATAACGCCTTCTTATTGTTCGCTGATGAGCAAGACCTGCTACTGCAAGCGAAGCTTGATGATTCCGGCTCGCACCTCGGTGGACTTGCAAATCTCAATCAGGCGATCGCCCTCGCGCATGACCGCAGCGCATCGATCTTTCGATCAAAGCGCGCCAAGAATTACAAGCCTGTTCTGGATGGACGCCATATCAACAGGTATCGCCTCGAATGGGGCGGGGAGTATTTGGCTTATGATGTGGGAAAGATTCATTCGTGCAAGCGGACGGATATATTCGAGAAGGCCGAAAAGCTGTTCTTCCGTCGGGTAGGTGATCGACTCATTGCGACATACGACGATGAACAGTATTACGCACTTAATACACTCGTTGTGATCACACCAAAGATTCAGTTTGATGGATCGTTACGGTACCTGCTGGGATTGATCAATTCTGAGCTTCTTAATTTCTACTATGTGAAGTTTCTGAAATCTACAAAGAAGGTCTTCTCCGAGGTCCAAGCGCGACAACTCGCCCAACTGCCCATCCGCACCATCGACTTCTCAAGGAAGTCCGACAAAACCGCACACGATCGCATGGTGAAACTCGTGGATCGGATGCTCGATTTGCACAAGCGGTTGGCGGCGGCGAAGTCGCCGCACGACAAGGAACGCATCCCGCGCGACATTGAAGCCACCGATCGGCAGATCGATAAACTTGTGTACGACCTCTACGGCCTGACAGATGAGGAAATCGCGATCGTCGAGTCCGGGTAGGAGGAAAAAAGTGTCAGGATGATTTATTTGGGGTAAGAAAAGGGAACGGGAGTCTTCTTCAATCTCATCCGCCGGGCCGCGGAAGTGGAATGCAATCAAGACCCTCACCCCTAACCCCTCTCCCAGCCCCCGGAAATGGGGGAGAGCGGGACAAGAATGTCAGCTTCCCAAGCTGAACGCCCCGGCCCCCGGCCCCCGGAATGTGTGAGGGGTCACGATGGAATCGGCCTTGGCGGCGCGGTGCGCGGTCGATTTGGAGGCCGAGGATTGAATGTGAGTCGCGCGAAGCCGCAAGGGGCTTCCGGCTCGCGGGGATTGACACAACCCGCCTCGCGCGGGGCCGTTCTTCTTCTTTTGGCATCGAGGCATCGCGCTGTTCGCTCTGATCGGCTGCTCGGCGGTGGTAGGGCGGACAGAAAGACAACTACATCGACGAGTAGCAGAGGACGGAACGACTAGGGCATTGTCGGGGGCGCCGGGGCTCGCGGTGCGGCTCGGAGTGACAGGAGATTAGTCGATTAGTTCTCATTGCGGAGCGTTGCGGAAAATCCGGATTGCTCGATCGCCGCGATCAACGTTTCGGGACTGATGCTGTTGGGCGGGTCGATGGTCACGCGCGCTTCACGCGCGTCGAAATCGACCGTGACGCGCTTCACGCCGGGAAGAAACAACATTGATATCGCAAGCTTGGAGGGGCAATCGGGGCAGCGCATGCCTTCGACGTCCAGTACGATCACCTCACCGCTGATGGGGCCGAGCCGAGGGTCGGAACCGATCATCGTATCGGAACCGAGCGGCGTGCCGTCGGGGTTGTTAGTCCCGGCGATGAGGAAGCCGAGTGCGGCGGGGTCATCGCCGATCTGTTGAGTGATAGCCACAATATGCCGGAAACCGGCAAGGGAGCATTGACCAACGAAGCCCGCCTTGGCGCATCGGTCGCATTGCACAAGCATCGCCAGGGCGGGGTTGCTCGCGGAGGCTTCTCTCAGAGCGGAGTTGACCAGTGCGTTGGTCGCGCGCACCGCCGCCGCTATTTTCTGCTCGCTCGGCGGTGATTCGATCACCGGATCAAAGCCCAGATCGGACATGGCGTCATAGAGGCCCACCACCAGGTCATGTCCGCCTCGCCGTCGAGCGGGATCAACGTCGCGGAAACCGATCTGGTGCATCCAGTCCGTCGGTTTGGGGGGGTCGTCGATCCATAGCTGCTGTGGCGAGGCGGCGTAGAGCAAGTAGATATCCCAGGCCGGTGGTTGATCCAAAAGACCTTTGGCGAACGCATCGCCGACAAGGCGGTTCGGATCGTGGAATTGACGCACGCGCGGATCGTTGAAGATGCCGGCCATTCGTTGCGCCGCTGCGTAGTCATCCCTAGCCAGAATATCGATCCACACTATGAAGACGCTGATGTCAGCGGAGGGGTACGCCTTCACCACCGACTCATTGACGGCGATTGCACCCGCGACGCAAGCGCCGCAAGTGGCTGAAACGATCGCCACCACCCGCGGCTTGTCTCGATCCGCGTTGAATCGCTCGATCAGGGGTTCGAGCGAGTTGTCGAGTGATATCATCCCGCCGTCATCGCGGATCGCCGGCTCATCCGAAAGAGTCGCCACACGAGTTGATGACCCACAGCCGAGTGTTGCCGTGAGCCAGATTGCAATGAGACCGAGGAGTACGTTGGGAACACGATGGATCAGCATGGTCGGTTTCCTTGTCCGACATTCCCCATATGACGTTGCCCGGCTCCACCGCCGAGCTATCCGAGCACAAGTGTAATGGCCCCCTCCCTCACGATATTCAAGCCCAGATGCTAATTTTCGCGCTTGGGTAGGTCAGGCCTTGGGCCTGACTCGCTTGTGGATTCGGCAGGCTCAAAGCCTGACCTACGGCCGAGCTGGCAGGCTCAAAGCCTGCCCTACTGATCTGGTCGAACCCTCGCCATTGAGGCTCGGGCTCTACTCCGCGGCTCTGAACCCTGCTTGCCAGCTGCCACTGACAGCGAAGCCCAGCGGCGTCGTTCCGCCTGCGGCGGATGGGCCGCCCCAGGCGATTGCGTTGCCTCCTTTCGGGAAGACCGCGTTTCGCCCCCTTATGGATGGGTTGCGGAAGGCGAGGATTTGAAAGAGATTGACTTTGCCCTTTCGCGAGGCGTTCACGTGGCCGGCAGCGTCGTCGATAATGGAGGGCTCCCGGTCGTAGGCGCTATTGCAGAGGGCACGGACCGCGGGGTTAACGGAAATAGCCAGTATAGCGTTTCCGGCGAAGATGGCGTTTTTGAGCTTTGGGTGCTTCCGCCCGCCGAAGGATTTCATCTTCGAGCGCGTGAAGG
>JADFGE010000223.1 GCA_022567855.1 Planctomycetota bacterium
TCCACGATCCATCAAGGTAGATACCAAAGACGCCCGATCGGTCCGGCTGTGACTCTTGGGTATCGCTGAGGTTTCCGACTTCGGCCAGGCGTTTCAGCACCTGCTGAACGCTTTGCCCGGCCAGATCAGTCACGACGCGGTTATAGGGCAAGATGGTGAGCTGACTTGCGGGGAAGAGCACGGTGAGAAACCAGTTGTATTCCTCGTGGCCGGTGTGATTGGGGTTGGCGGCTCGGCGCTGGGCGGCAGCCCGGGCGGCGCTGGCTGAGCGATGATGGCCGTCGGCGATGTACGCGGCCTCAACCTCGGCGAAAACATCGCAATAGGGTTGCGCATCGTCCACCGTCCAGACCGTATGCGTTACGCCGTCCGGCGCGACAAAGTGGAACAGGGGACGGTTGTTCACGTCGTGCGCGACGAGTTTGTCGATCTTCGGCTGGTCGCGGTAGGTCATCAGAACCGGGCCGGGCTGGGCGTTGATCGCAAGCATGTGGCGAGTGCGATCGTCCTCCTTGTCGGGTCGCGTCTTCTCGTGCTTCTTGATGATGTCGTTGTTGTAGTCATCCAGGTGGCAGCAGCAGACCAACCCGATCTGATAGTGGTCGTTGAGCACCTGGCGGTAGAGATACAGCTTGGGTTCATCCTCCCGCACGAGATCGCCGTTCGACAGCAGTCGCTGGAAGTTCTGCTTGGCAGCGGCGTACACGGCCGGGTCGTGCGGATCCGTTTCGACGGGCAGGTCGATCTCCGGGCGAAGGACGCGCAGGAAGCTGCGCGGGTTGTCCGCGGCGAGCTGCCGGGCCTCCTCGGTCGTCACGATGTCGTAGGGGACGGACGAGACTTGGGCGGCGATGTTCGGGAGCGGGCGAAGAGCCGCAAACGGCTTGATGCGAAGCATGGAGCGTCCTTGGCGGTGTTGGGCTGATCGATCCTGCGTCGGGAAGTGTACCCCTGATCCGACGACCTTGAACCGTTGATCGAGGAGCCGGGCCGACTCCAGCCGGGGAATCACCGGCGCTGGACTGAAGGTCGCTTGCGATCTGTCCGAAAACCACAGGAGCCAAGCGGCTTCACGCCTGGCCCGGAGAAGTACGATGGGTACGCCCTGCACGATATCGGATTCTACGACTACGACGCCGACGCCCCGGCGCCGCTGCGGTTCGAGCGACGAGCGCATGACCGTTGGCCGGTGCAGGGGGTGGCGACGGCGTTCCGAGTTGCCGGCGAGCGGTTCGGCCAGATGCAGGCGCTGAAGATGATCGACTACTCGTGGGAAGGGCTGGGAGCGCAGTGCTCGGCGCCGCTAGAGCCGGGAACGATCCTCTCACTGGGGTTCCAAGCTCCGGGCTACGTCGCCAAGCGCGGAGTGGTCCTTCGCTGTCTCCCCTGTGGCGACGGCTATCGGGTCGCGATCCAATTCGAATCGCTCCTGGCAGCATAGTCACCTGGGCCGTTTTGCGCGGGTGGTCAAACCGGGGGAGTCCGATACTGCCTCTGCCGGTGTCAGACCAAACGGGGGGCCTGGCAAACTGGCGTACCCGGGGTGATGCAATATTCAAGCTGTCTCGCTTGCGCGGCTCGGGGCTGGGTGATCTTGCCCGCCGTCCTCGATGGCGACTTGCCGCGCGTCGATATGCATTTTGTACTAGGAGTATGGATTCTCGTTCGCGGCCTGAACAGCGGCGTGCTTCTGGAGGAGGAGGCACGACGCAAAGACGGGTGCGACGAGCAGATCACAGTCGGCTTGGCCGGAAGGTTGGGGCGGCGCTTCACAGGGCCGGGTCATGGTGGGCATGACCTCGGAATTGACACGGAGGGGACGGCGGCCCGATGCCTGCCGGAACCCTGACGACTTCGCTTGGAGGCGATTTTCTCTTAGCTTGTCAACAAGGAGTTCATTCTCATGCGTACGAAGATCAAGACCCGGGTCAACCGGGCATTCACATTGATCGAAATCTTGATCGTGGTGGTGATCCTCGGCATCCTGGCCGCAATCGTCATCCCGCAGTTCACCGACGCTTCGCAGCAGGCGATGGAATCCAGCGTCGTGACCCAGTTGCAAACGCTCCGCAGTCAGATCGAGCTGCACGACATCCAGTTCCCGCTGACGCCGTTCGACCCGCTGGGCACAGGCTGGGATCAGTTGACCACCGGCGACTACCTGCAGTCCGAGCCGAAGAATCCGATGATGAACGGCAGCGCCACCATTGCTGTCCTGTGGGGCGCCGGCAACGGCTGGATCTGGGCTGATCCCAACGGTTGGGGGATTAATGTCTACGCGCCCAACCAGCTTGACACCGGCTACCTGGATCTGGACGGCGACGGCAACGCCGACTGAGACTGGAGATACGCTTCAGCAATCAGTTGATCTTTCGAGACGCCGGCCGTGGAAACACGCCGGCGTTCTCTTCGTCCGGTTTGAATGAACCGCCGCCACAGGCCGGTGTCCCGGGGACGGTCCCTGAACGCTCTTGTTTCTCACTGGTTGGATCGTTGATGTCCATTCGTCGATACAAGGCTGAAGCAGCTCACGATCGGGGCAGCACCCTGAGCGGCGTGCTCATTGCGCTCTCGTTGGCGACGGCGCTATCAGTCACTGCGGTCATCGTTACCCCGCGCTACCTCACGGCACAGAGCATTGGGGGTGACGTGGTCGCCGCCCGGTACCCCGTGAATCAGCAGTTCATCAATGAGCTTGGGGCATTGATCGGGCGCAGCGTGGAGGTTCTGGCCGTACGACCGCGCGGGGCAACGCCCTACGCCGAACTCGTGCTCTGGCTTGAGGACGGCGAGCATCCCGGTCGTTTGGAGCCAGCTGAGTTAGCGGTGTTGAGTCACAGCGAGGTGCTGCAGACGATCGTGCTGTATCAACTGTTCGAGGGCGAGGCCGAGGCGTCGCATGTTCTGGACCGGGCCGCGGCGCAGAGCGCGGGGTTTTGTGATCGTTGGCGGGCCGACTCGCTCGTTGCACGTACGGTTCTGGCAACGGGGGTAGCGGACATGCGGCTTGAGCAGACTGGGCGCCCCTACGAGGCCACCCAGCGGCTGCGGATCACCCTCACCTGGTCGTCCGAATCGTCCGATGGTCCGGATGAGGCGTCGGTGCTTGTCGACGCGGCGATGTATTACGACGGGGAGCAGGAGTGAGCTATGAAACGCCAAGGCGCTTACCTCAACATCGTTCTTACAGCCGTCACGATTCTTCTTGCCGTGCTGTTGTGGACCCAGTTTTCCGGACGAGGCGGGATGGTCCGATCGTCGTTCGCCGCCGACGGTGGCGGGAGCGGCATTCCGGATGCCGGTGAGCAGCGCGAGCGGATGGTTCGCGAGCTTCGGGAGCTCAGAGGTACCTTGGAGGCGACGAGAAAGCTGTTGGAAAGTGGGCGCGTCAAAGTTCAGGTCACGAATCTCGACCAGATCGACGCGAAGCGCGACCGCTAACCGCAGCCCAAGGAGTTGCCTAATGAATGCTCGTCTTGGTCATCGCCGCACCGTCACGTGCGCCTACACCTTGATCGAACTGCTGATTGTGATCGCGGTGCTAGGCATAGCCGGTGCGCTGCTTATACCTCACCTCGCTTACAAGGACAGTCTCGCCTCCCAGGCGGCGGTGCGGCTGCTTATCTCGGATCTGAGCTTCGCGCAGTCGGACGCGCTGGCGAATCAGGAGTTTCGGCGCGTCTACTTCTATCCCGACGGTACCGGGTACTGCATCGTGCGGGTCACGGAGGCCAACTTCGGCCTTCCATTCGATCCGAACACAGCGGATTACATCGACGACCCGCTTGGCGTGGTCGGTGAAGCCGGCCGCTATATCGTGGACTTTACGACCAAGAACCGGTTCGACAACGTCTCGATCAGCGCGGTCAGTATTGATGGCGGGAATCCGTACGTCACCTACGACGCGCTGGGGGGAACCGTCATGACCGGCGGCGCCGCACCGGGGACCGGCGGACCGATCTACGTTCAGGCGGCCGACAATCTCTATCGGATCGACATCGCGCCGTTTGTCGGCAAGCTGACGGTCACGAAGATGCCGTAGGCATGTGCGGCAGCGGCTCGCGATTCAGGACTCGTGGAAAGGGACAACAGAGTGCTCGCACGGCGCTTTCTATCGTCGATCGGCTCAGTCGGGATCGACATCGAGGCTCACCGAATCAAGATCCTGCAGCTCCGCGAGCACAAGGGAAAGCTGTTTGTGGTGGGGGCGGGCGTGGTGGATATTCCGCCCAACGGCCCAGAGGAACCAGATCCCGCAGGACTGGCGCAGCGGGTGCGGGCGGCGTTTGGATCAGGCCGATTCACCGGCCGCCGCTGCGTTGTGAGCCTCCCGCCGCAGGATGTCTGTGTTCAGTCGACGCGGCTGCCGAGCATGCCCGATGAGGAGCTGGTCCAAGCTGCCGCCTGGGAAGCGTCGCAGCGCTTCGGCTTGGACCGCAGCGCGATGGAGGTCGACTTCATACGAACCGGCGCCACGGTGCAGGGGAGCGAGGACCGGGAAGAGGTGCTCCTGATCGGGGCTTCACATGTCGCGATCCGCCGTTGGATCGATCCGTTGCTTGCGGCTGGACTTCGACCGACCGCGGTCGAGACTTCCTTTACCGCGATGGCCCGCGCGTTTCGTCGGCGGTGTCGCCGCGACGCCGATCTAGATCACGTTCGGGCCGTGGTGGCGGTCCAGGCCTCCGGGTCGACGGTCATGATCCTGCGCGGAGACGAGCTCGCCTTCTGCAAGGTGATCGCCACCGGAGGCGAACAGTTCGATCGGTCCGTCGCGGAACATCTACAGATGGATCTTGCGGCGGCGCAGGAGCTACGTTCGGCACGGCTCGCCTCGGCGACGGCGAACGCTGAGGCCGAACCTTTCGCTGATCCGCGGACCGACCGTGCCGTCTACGAAGCGATCCGCCCCTTGTTGGCTGATTTCGTGAAACAGGTCATGCTGTGTATCCGTTACTACGGCGTGACGTTCCGCGGGCATCCGCCTGATCGGATAATTCTCACGGGAAGTGAGGCGCGTGAGCCGCACCTCGAAGAGGCGTTGGCTGAGCATTGCAAGATCCCGGTCGTGTTCGAGGACGATGGTTTGCCCTTGGGCGCGCTGGTGGAACAGATTCATTCGCAGCACCTGCGTAATCCCGGGCCGGCGGGCTCGTGGGCCGTGGCGGCGGGGCTGAGCCTGCGGGGTCTGTGCGGCAGACCGCGGGCCGGCAAGGGATCCGCTTCCGCGCGAAGGAGGGAGGCGGCGTGACCCAGCACTCCATTGATCTGCTACCCGATCAGATTCGCGCGCGGGGCCGGGCCGGCGTCGTGGCCGGTTGGTACGTCGGCGCCATCATGGCGGTGGTGCTGCTGCTTGCAGTCAGCGCCACTCACGCGAGGTTTCGTCTGAGCCATGCCCGGGAGCAGCTTGACGAGGCCGAGCAGCGGGCATCGCTGGTGATCGCCGGTGAGACCCAAGCCGGCGCGTTGCGGGCCCAGCTCCGGGAGACGGGCCG